>DASYSN010000108.1:0-3035 GCA_036003305.1 Thermoanaerobaculia bacterium | reverse complement strand
GCACGTGGCTTGAGCGGCGCATCTGGAGATCCTTCGCCGCGCTACGCCGGCTCAGGATGACGGCGGTCACGCGGGCACCTCGATGTTGGAGAGGTCGGGGACGCCGCCGTAGAGATGCCAGATCTTGCAGGTGCCTTCGTTCGAGACCATGCAGGCGCCGACCGGGTTCTCCGGGACGCAGTCGCGGTTGAAGAGCTTGCAGTCGTACGGGTTCTTGATCCCCGCCATGATGTCGCCGCAGATGCACTGGTGCGCGAGGTGCGGCGGCGCGTAGTCCCACAGTTTCGTCACGTCGATCGTGAACTTCCTCCGGGCGTCGACGTGCGCGAATTCGTCACGGAGCCGGAGATTGCCGTTCGGCACGTGCGCAATGCCGCGCCACCGTCCGCCGAGCGGACGGAAGACGCGCCATAGCTGCTCCTGCGCGTTCAGGTTGCCTTCGCGCGAGACGCAGCGGGGGAACATGTTCACGACGCGCGGCGTCTGCTCCTTGACGAGCGTCACCAGCTCGACGAGGCCGGCGAGGATGTCGAGCGGCTCGAAGCCGGCGACGACGACCGGGAGCTTGTGCCGGAGCACGAACGGCTCGAACACTTCCCAGCCGGTGATCGTGGCGGCATGGCCGGCGGCGAGGAAGCCTTCGACCTTCGACTCCGGCATCTCGGCGACGATCTCCATCACCGGCGGGATGTACTTGTGCGCGGAAAGGATTGAGAAGTTCTTCGGCGGGTCGTCGACGATCACGGCTGCCGTAGCGACCGCGGTGGTCTCGAAGCCGGTGGCGAAGAAGCAGATCTCGTCGTTCGGGTTCGCGCGCGCGATCTCGACCGCCTGCTGCGGGGAGTAGACGATGTGGATCTTCGCGCCCCCCGCCTGCGCGTCGGCGAGCGACCGCACGGTGCCGGGGACTTTCAGCATGTCGCCGTACGTGGCGATGTGGACTCCCTGGTCGGCCAGCACGACCCCTTCATCGACCTCGGGGACGTCGGTCACGCACACGGGACACCCCGGTCCCATGATGACGTTGAGCGATTTCGGGAAGAGCGAACGGAGACCGAACTTCGCGATCGCCTGTTCATGGCTGCCGCAAACGTGCATCACGGCGACCGGACGCGCGATCTCGTCCATCAGTTTGTGAAGCTGCGCCGCGAGCTGGCGTGCGAGTGCGGGATCGCGAAACTTCAGGGGCTCGGTCTCGACCATGACGTCAGACTTCCACAACCTCGGTGGCGTCGATCTCGGACAACACGTCGGTCGCCATCGGGTCCTCGCCCGCTTCGCTGAGGAGCACCTCGTACAGCGCGAGCGTCTCTTCGATCGACTCGTCGGCGATGCGGCGGATGGCGAAGCCGACGTGGTTGAGGATGTAGTCGCCGACCTTCACCGGCTCATCGACGATGTCGAGGCGCACCTGACGGCGCATCCCCCAGAAGTCGACCGTGGCGATGTCGCCGTCGTTGTTGATCGAGAGAATCTTTCCGGGCACTCCTAGACACATGCTGGGACCTCCGTGGTGGTCTCGACGCCCGCGACGACGTGGCGCGCGAGCGCGTCGGCGATGACGGCCTGGCCGAGGGCGATGCCGCCGTCGCCGGGCGGGACTTCGTGGTTCATGAAGACGCGGTTCGTCGTCCCGAGCGCGCGGACGATCGACTCGGTGAGACGTGCGTTCTGGAAACAACCACCACCCAAGGCGATCGGTGCATCGCCGATTGAAACAGCTGCCGCGCGCGCGACTTCGATCGTCACTTCGGCGAGCGTGTTGTGGAACCGGGCGGAGACGATCGACGGAAGCACGCCGTCGAGCAGATCGAGCACGGCGGCCTTGACCATCGGCCGCGGATCGATCTCCCACGGGTCGATGCCGTCGCGGACGACGATCGGGTAGACGCCGCGCTCATCGTCATCCGCCGCGACGTTCCAGAGGAACGCCACTTCACCTTCGTAGCGCGCGTGCGGCATGTCGAGACCGATGGCGCCGAGGGCGTCGAAAATGCGGCCGACCCCGCGTGCACGCGGCGCGTTCACGTTGCCGGCGATCATCCGGCGCACGCTCTCGATCCCGCGGATCGGAATGGAGCGGAAGAGCGGGACCTGATGCAGTGGCGGGACCCCGTCGAACGCGTCGTCGAGCATCGCGAGCGCGATACGCCAAACCTGGCGCACGGCGTGGTCGCCGCCGGCGAGCGCAATGGGCCGGAAGGTCGCGAAGCGGCGGAACGTCGCGGCGTCGCAGATCAGGATCTCGCCTCCCCACGACGTCCCGTCGGTGCCGAAGCCGGTGCCGTCGTACGCAATGCCGACGGTCTGTTCGGTGATCCCGTGCTCGGCCATGACGGCCGCGATGTGCGCGTGGTGGTGCTGCACGCCGATGGTGTGGATGCCATGGTCCTGTGGGAGCGCGTAGCGCGTGGAAAAGTAGTCGGGATGGAGATCGTGCGCGATGACGCGCGGCTCGACGCCGACGAACTCTTTCATCTTGACGATCGACTCTTCGAAAGAGCGAAGCGTCTCGACCGACTCGAGATCGCCGATGTGCGGGCCGAGGTACGCGTTCCTGCCGCTGGTGATGCAGAAGGTGTTCTTCAGGTGCGCACCGACGGCGAGGATCGGCTCGTGGAACTCGCGTCCGAGCTCGATCCCGCGCGGCACGTAGCCGCGGCTGCGCCGGAAAAGGACCGGCTTGCGATCGATGACGCGGACGACGGAGTCATCGACGCGCGATTCGATCTCGCGGTTGTGCGTGAGGAAGAGGTCGGCGATCGTACCGAGGTCGGCGAACGCGTCGCGGTCGCGATACACCATCGGCTCGTCGCTGATGTTGCCCGAGGTCATGACGAGCGGGCGTCCAACCTCGCGCATCAGGATGTGGTGGAGCGGCGTGTACGGGAGGAAGAGGCCGACGAGTGGGTTTCCCTCGACGACACTCCTGCTCTTCACCAACACGATTGGCCGCTCGACGGATGTCAGCAACGCACGCTCTGCGTCTGTCAGAATCGCAAGCGACTCCGCCTGCGCAATGTCAGCCACCATGA
>DASYSN010000107.1:0-10819 GCA_036003305.1 Thermoanaerobaculia bacterium | reverse complement strand
GCCGGCGCCCTCGCCGGCGCGATCAACAATGTGGCGCCTCCGAAGGCGCCGCATCAATGCTTCATACCGCCGGCGAGGGCGCCGGCGCCACACAGAAGCATCGCAGGTACGGTAGCTGAATACATGATCGTTCTCGTTACCGGGTCGAGCCGCGGGATCGGGCATGAGGTGGCGCGGCAGCTCGTCAAACGCAAGTACGACGTGATCGTGACCGCGCGGAAGGCGGCGGATGCGGCGCGGGCGGCGAAGGACGTCGGCGCGCGCTACTCGCACGCGCTCGACACGTCGGATGCGGCATCGATCGATGCGCTCGGCGCTTTCATCGAGTCGGAGGTTGGTGCGCTCGATGTGTTGGTCAACAACGCGGCGATCCTGCTCGATGAAGGGGAGAGCATCGCGAACGTCGATCCGGGCGTTTTCGAGGAGACATGGCGTACGAACACGCTCGGGCCGTTTCTGATGACGCAGCGCGTGATCCCGCTCCTTCGCAAGAGCGGTCACGGACGCGTGGTGAACGTCTCGTCCGGCGCGGGGCAGTTGTCGAGCATGTCGAGCTATGCGCCGTCGTACTCGACGTCGAAGGCGGCGCTCAACGCGATCACGATCCTCTTCGCGAACGCGCTGCAGCGGGACCACATCCTGGTCAACTGCGTCGATCCGGGATGGGTGCGAACCGACATGGGAGGGCGCTCGGCGCCGCGGTCGGTGGCGCAAGGCGCCGACACGATCGTCTGGCTGGCGACGTTGCCGAACGCCGGACCGACCGGCGGCTTCTTTCACGATCGAAAACCGATCGCGTGGTGACGCGGGAGCGCTAGAGCTCCTTCGTCATCTCGATCATCGTGTCGCGGAAGCCGAGGCGGTGGAAGAGCGCCTGGGCGGCTTTGTTGGGGGCGGCAGTGCCGAGGACGAGGCGCGGCGCGCCGTGTTCGCGGAGCCATTCCATTCCGGCGTGCAGCAGCATCGTCGCGATGCCGGTGCGGCGGTCCGACTCCTCGACGGCGACGTCGTGAATGAAGCCGGCGGGGCCGCGGAGCTCTTTCCACGACATCGGCTCCAGCGCGGCGAAGAGATAGCCGGCGACGCGGCCGTCCTTCTCCGCGACGAGGATCACGTCATCGGGCGAATCGATGCGGCTGCCGAGGAACGCGGCGTAGCCGTGCTCGACACCGGAGTGAGGGGCGAGAAAGCGAAGGCTGTCGAACGCGTAGTGCGTCTGCATGAGCATCGCGCCGAGGCGGCCGAGCGATTCCAGATCGCGCGGCGCCGCTTTGCGAATGACGACCGCCATCAGGTTTCGGACCGCACCCGGTCGAGAACGACCTTGACGCGGTCGCGCTGCTCGCCGGCAGGCAGCACGTTCACGATCGCCTTGAGATGGTCGACGATGCGCCGCCGCTCGTTCGCGTCCGCACGGCGGTACTTGGTCGAGAGGACGTATCCGACGATTTGCGCCTTCGACGACGACGGCCTCACGAGATCCGCGATGTCGTGCAGCAGCCGTTCGATCGGCCGTTGCTCGAGGTCCTTCGTGAACTCCTGCAGCTCCGTGAACGTCGTGGCGTCGATCGCCTTCATCACGATGGAAGAGGTGGTAACGGGCTCTTTCGGATCGTTCGTCATCGGCATGCCAAATCGTACAACTTCCGTAGATACGTTATTGCCACGGATTTGTGAACCGCGCGCTACTCCTGATCCTTGTGATGCTGCGTCGCGATGTACACGACGGAGTCCCATGCGTTGTGGATGCCAATGAAGAGGAGGCCGAGGGTGATCGCGGCGATGACGTAGAGCGAGCCGGCCGGGAAGCGAAAGGTGGTGGCGCCGGTAACGAGGAGGATCGCGTAGGCGGCGAGCGGGAAGCCGACGTGAAAGAGCCAGTCTTCCAGCACCGGCTCGTAGTTCGCCTGACGTTTGGCGCGCCGTGCCGTGAGGATCGAGTACGCGACGCCGCCGGCGCCGAGGAGCACGAAGAACATGCCGAGGGTGAATGCGGTCTGGCCGGGGACGGAGATCAGCGCCGCGATCGTGAGGACGATGCAGAAGTGGACGATGGTCGGCGTTCCGAACGCCTCGACCGCCGACGCATCGCGCACCGCCTCGACCTCCGCGCCGAGGACTACGACGACGAACTGCAGTCCGGTCAGCGCCGCCGCCGCCGAGCCGACGATCACGTAGAAGTTGTCCCATTGGTACAGCGGCACGGCCGGAGCGTAACGCAATTCGCCCGTGTGACGATCCGAGGGCCAGTTCCGTATCATCTGTGCTCCCGATGAGGACTCTCTTCGCCGCCCTTCTGATCGCGGTTACGACTGCCGTCTCCGGCCAGACGGTCACGAATCAGACGACGGCCAGGCTGATCGAGTCCGGCGATGGGCCGATCGTCCCGATTCCGGCGGGGGCGACGGAGCCGGACGAGCCGCACGTTCCGGCGCTCACGGTCACGACGCCGAACGGGCAGGCGTTGCGGATGCTGAACCTCGTCAATCCGTCGATCGCCATTCCGTACAACTCGCCGATCCGGCAGGTGCAGGCGTTCTGGAACGGCACGCCGCTGAAGTTGATCGATCCGGCGGGCAGCGGGATCGTCGAGGAGGCGCACTCGTACGGCTCGATGATCCCGTTCTTCAAGCCGCTCTTCTCGCTCGCGGGGTTACCGTCCGGCACCGGAACGCTGGAGATCCACGGACTCGACGCGAACGGCGCGGAAGTCGCGAAGGTGGCGATCCCGCAGCTCTTCATCGCCACGGCGCCGCAACCGGTCGCGACGAGCACGATCGCGGCGATGTCCCATCCGCGCATTTACCTGACGGCGGCGCGAATGGCGGCGATCCGAGCACGTCCCGCGAACGACGTTGCGCGGCAGCGCTACGAGGCGGCACTGGCGCAGTTCCTCGACGCGCTCGCGCAGTTTCCGGACGTGACGTCGCCGCAGTTCGAAGACGCGGTCTACGATCCCGAGAGCTACATCCCGCTGCTCGCGCTGGCGTATCAGCTCCACCGCAATGACGATCCGCAGACCGCGATGCGAGCCGCTGGCGCCGCGCGCACGCTGACGATGCGGATCGCAAACGACTACAACAGCGGAGCGCGCGATTTCGGACGCGATACCGGATACGACATCCGGTTCGGCCTCCGGAACCTGATGCTCGCGTACGATTGGATGTACGACCAGTTCACCCCCGCCGAGCGCGCGCTGATCGTGAGCGTCGCGACGCGCTGGGTCGACTGGTACCACACGACGCCGGGCTACGCCGAGTCGTGGCCGATCGAGAACTACTACGCCGGTTATGTGCAGGGGATCGCGCTCACCGCGATCGCAACCGCCGGCGACAATGCCGACGCCGACCGGATCCTCGGCCTGCTGCGATTCAAGCTCGCCAACGAAATGCCGGTGATGAATCAGCGGCTCGCCGGAGGCGACTGGGCCGAGGGGTGGAACTACGGGTGGTACTCGGTCACGGAGCTGACGCTGCTCAATCAGCTACTGCGGGACGTCGGCGAAGACTGGGGTGCCGACTTCGACTGGCTGCAGTCTCTCCCGATCAGTTTGTGGCTGCAGGCCGCACCCGACTACAGCGAGACGCGGCCGTACGGCGGCTACTCGGGCGACTATCCACACCGCACGTCGCCTGCGACGCTCGCCGCGCTGTCCGGATCGAGCGGCGTGATCGGCTTTTTTTCGCACTTCATCTACGTGCAGATGAACGCGAATCCGCACAACGACTTCGCCGATCAGCCGGGCGACCGCTTCTACGAAATGATCTTCGACACGCAGGGGACGCCGCCGCCGATCGCGTTCTTCCTCTCGTTCTTCAACAGCGGCACGGGGCGCTTCTTCTCGCGTTCGTCGCTGATCGATCCGAATGCGTACTTCGTTTCAACCGAGAACGTCGGCTACTCGTATGACCACTACGGCTACGCCAACGGCGACGTGCGCCTGTATCACGGCGACGTCTGCCTCGTCTGTCCGAGCGCGTATCGCGGCCCGCAATTCGACGGCGAGGCGGTCACGCCCGCGTTCTCGACGTACGTCGTCAACGGACAGCCGCAGTCGGTCGGACGCAACAATCAGAACTTCTTCCACATCGATCAGTCGACGTACTCCGCGATCGGGATGCGGTTCGAGTCGTCGTGGCCGGTGAGCCGCTACGACGAAGACATCGTCTCGCCCGACAACCCGCTCGACTACATGATCCGCGAGGTCGTGCACCTGCGCCCCGGCACCCTGATCGTGCGCGACCTGCACCGCCGTCGCCACGCCTCCGACACGCTCACCGGCTTTTTCCACCTTGGCGAGCCGGCGCCCGGTGAGCTGAAGGTCTCGACGTTCTACCCGCACGATGTGAGCGTCACGTACCGGACCGACGTCGACGGCGGCGACAATCCGATCGGAACGCTGATGCAGTTGGACTTCGCCAGCTCCACCGCGCCGATGGAGCTGGTGACCGTGTTTTCGGAGACGCTGACCGCGACGTCCTATGCCGGCGGGACGCTGACGCTCAGCGACGGCACGCGCGTTCTCTTCGCGAACAATGCCGTCACCGTCACGCCAGCGCCCCCGACCCGGCACCGCGCCGCGAAACACTAAGGTTCGCTCGACATTGTGTTGATGGAGTCCCACACCTCGGTGCGCTCAGCGTTGTCGTGCGTGGCGTTCATCGCCTGGTCGTAGTACTGGCGCGCTTTGGTCTTGTCGCCTTTCGCGGCGTAGACGTCGCCGAGGCCGTTGTAGACGCGCCAGAGCTCAGTGCTGGCCGGATGCGCGGTGGCGTAGTTGTTCAGCCATGCTTCCGCGTCGGCGTACTTTTTGGCGCCGACCAACGGCTGATAGGCGAGAACTATCGTCTCCGACTCCGTGGCGAGGGTCTTCGCGCGATCGCGGAGCTCCGCGGCGCCTTTCGCGTCGCCCTTCTTCTCGAGGATCGCGGCCTTCGTGCGCAGCGTGCTCAAGTTCACGCTGAGCGAGAGCGCATGATCGGCGTATTTCAGCGCCGTGTCAGGATCGCCGTTGCGCAGCTCCCAGCGTGCCGCGGCCGACCATGCGGCGGCGTCCCAGTGCTTTCCGCCGCGCAGCGAGCTCACGATCGCCGCGCGCACCGTCGACGGCAGATCGACTTCGATCTTCATCGGAACGCGAAGCCTCTCCCAGCGAATCGACGCGATCGCGGAGCCATTCGTGACGTCGTCGAAGGTGTACGAGAGGCGCTCCTGCGATTCCGCCGTCGGCTGCGGTGTCACGTTCACGCGCAGCACATCCTCGGCGGCGTCGTAGTTGTACCCGCCCCAATCGCCGGTGAACTTGCTGAAGATCAGCGTCCACTGCGACGCGGTCGGGAGTGCGTAGAAGGCGTACGTCCCGGCCGGGAGCTCTTTCCCCTCGACCTTCACCGGCGTCGAGAACGAGATCGTCGTGTTCTCGTTCGCGCCGGCGCGCCAGAGCGTGTCGTAGGGCACGAGGCCGCCCCAGATCTTCCGCTTGTTCACGGCTGGGCGGTGATAGGTGATGGTGACGTCGGTGACGCCAATGGTCTGACCGACCGTCGCCGCCGGACTTGCTTCCGGCAGCGGGATCGCGGCCTGGGCGAAGAGCGAGAACGCAAAGAAGCACAACGCGGTGCCGATCGCGAGGTTTTTCATGATGCGCAGAATGTAAATGCGGTTCCGGTCGGCAGTGTCACGATCGTGTCACGCTACTTCGCCAATTCGTAGAGATACTCGACGAACGACATCACCGCGCCGTCGTAGCCCTGCACTTTCGGGTTCGAAGAGTCGATGACGTAGTACTCGTCGGGTGCGTGCGCGCCGCTGCCGTGGCCGAGGCCGAAATGGCCGGCGGCGAGGCTGAGCGGTGGATCGGTGAAGACGTAGCCGGGATACGAGCCGGCGTTGCGCGGCCAGAGGACCGGATCGATTCCGGCGCGCTTCAGCACCGCGATCTGCGACTGGATCAGCGGCGTGTTCGCCGAGGTGCTCGTCGGATCGTAACCGCCGGTGACGTTCACCTCGATGTCGCCGAAGCCGCGCTTCGCGAGATGCGCTTTCAGCGCGGCGACGGCATCGTCCTTCTTCATGTTCGGGACGAGTCGCATGTCGATCTTCGCGACCGCGCGGTGCGGCAGGACGGTCTTGCCGCCCGGCCCCGTGTAGCCGCCGACGAGGCCTTCGATGTTGACGGTCGGCTGCGACTCGAGCCGTTCGTTCGCCTGCTCCCAAGGCAGGTCGTCGGTCCAGTGCTGTACGCCGAGCGATTTCTTCGACTGCTCTTCGCTCCGCCGCTTCGACGCTTCCGCGATCATCGCCTTCTCCTCGGCCGTCATCGGACGCGGCGTCGGATAGTTCTCGATCGTGATCGTGTTGCCATCCGCCGACACGAGCGTGTCGAGCGCTTTGACGAGGTGCCACGCCGGGCTGTCCACCATCGCCTTCAGCGACGAGTGGATGTCCTTCGCGGGACCGCGGCCCCACTTTTCGCCGCTCGAGACGAGCTCCAGCTCGACGACGCCCTTGGAGCCGAGGCTGACGGTGACGATGCCGTCGAGGTCCTGCGAGGCGGCCGGCATGAAGATGCCGGCCGTCTTTCGGAGCGCCGCTTCGACTTCCGGCCGGTGGACGAGCTGTCCGATGTGCGGCGATCCGATCTCTTCCTCGCCCTCGGCGACGAGCACGAGGTTCACCGGCATTTTCTTGTTCGCTCCGCGGATCGCGTGCAGCGCGGCGAGGAACGCCGACTCCGGACCTTTCTGATTGACGGCGCCGCGGCCGACGACCGCTTTGCCGAGGCCGGGCTTGTCGACGATTCGCGCTTCCAGCGGAGGCGAGGTCCACTCCGAAGGGTCGAACTGCTTGACGTCGTACATGAAGTAGAGGCCGACCGTCTTCTTCGCGCCGGCGTCGAGCGTCGCGAAGACGCCCGGCTTGCCGTCGGTGTTCAGAACAGTCGCCTGCTGGAAGCCGGCGTCGCGCGCGAGCTGCGCCATGTACTCCGCGCCGCCCGGATAGTTCCGGTTCTCCGCCGCGATCGACGGATGCGCGATCCAATCCTGCAAGCGCTTCACTGCCTCGTCGTGACGCTTGGTGACTTCGGCGCGAATGTCGCCGAGTTCATCGGCGTGGACAGCGAACGCGGTGGATGCGGCGATGAGGAGTACGACAAGCTTCTTCATGAGGCGGGATTCTAAAGGAGAGCACGATGCGCGGCGCCCGACGTCGTCGCGCAACTCGTCCGAGACGGCGGCCAGACGCTACGGCTGAGGTTGCGTCGACCGGATATCGGCATATCATGACTTACGCACCTAATTAACGTTGGTACGGAGGCGATGTGAAGAAGGTCCCGATCGTCGACCTGCTCTCGCTCGTCATCATCATCGCCCTCGGAGTGGACGTCTACTGGATGCATGACCGCATCGATCGCCTCGAGCTCGTCGCGCGAGGCCAGGGAGATGCTCTCGATTATGCGTCGCTCCTTCCGCTGTCAGGGGAGAACGCATCCGGCCAGCAGACGAAGGTGGATCGAGGCGCCCCGAAGCTCATCTTCTACATGTCGACGCATTGCGGCGTCTGCGCGCACAACATGCCGGTGTGGAGCGACATCGCACGCCAGGTCGGCCCACAACATGTTGTCTTCGTCCTCAGTTCACCGGCGGAGCGGCCCGCCATGTCGGCGTATCTCGCGAAGTACGGCCTCGGTGGTTTCCCCGCAGTGACGGCGGATCCGAAGGTCGTCGATCGCTTCTACATGTACACGGTGCCGAAAACGGTACTCGTGAATTCCCGTGGAAAAGTCGAAAAAGTGTGGCGAGGCGTCGTCACGGCGCAAGCCGTTCTCCCCGTTTGGAATTCGATCGGAAGTCGATGAGGGAGCGTTTATGAAGAAAGTGAAACTAGCGGTACTCGTCGTAGTGATCGCCGTGGTCGGATGGAGCGTATCCGAGCGTTCGGCATGGGCTTGCGGGCAATACCGTTGCGACAGCGCGAACGACGTAACACTGTGCGACAACGGCGTCGACGTGGGCTGCGATGACTGGTGCAAGGCGTCCGCTCGGTGTGATTACTACGGCTTCACCGACGTATGCGGTTCGTGCGACCTCAGCGGGGTAAGCAACTGGTGCACCTGCCGAGGAACCCTTCCCTAGGTAGAAAAGATGTCTCGTTAGACGCCTCGCCACGATCCGGCTCTCAGACGACCTTGGGCCGGCTGAGAGCCGGCCCACACACTGCTACTCGTAGCGCAGCGCCTGGATCGGGTTCAGCGCGGCGGCTTTTCTTGCGGGGTAGTAGCCGAAGAAGACCCCGACCGCGCCTGAGAAGGCGACCGCGATGAGCATGATGATCGGTGAGATCACGGTCGCCCACCCTGTGAAGTGGCCGACGAGCTCCGCGC
The DNA here is from genome assembly GCA_036003305.1 of Thermoanaerobaculia bacterium. Classification (GTDB taxonomy): domain Bacteria; phylum Acidobacteriota; class Thermoanaerobaculia; order Gp7-AA8; family Gp7-AA8; genus DASXHZ01. The sequence continues at coordinate 2,436 of DASYSN010000107.1, read as the reverse complement.
CGCCGATGCCGAGGGCGAGACCCGCGACGCCACCGGCGATGCCCATGACGATGCTCTCGACGAGGAACTGCGTGAGCACGTCTGAACCGCGGGCGCCGATCGCCATGCGGATGCCGATCTCACGCGTCCGCTCCGTCACCGACACCAGCATGATATTCATGATGCCGATGCCGCCGACGAGCAGCGAGATCGACGCGATCGCGGCCAGAAGGAGCGTCATGACTTTCGTCGAGCTCTCCGCCGCGGCCGCGAGGTCGGCCTGGTTCTTCACCGTGAAGTCGTCGTTGTCGCCTTGAATCTTGTGCGACTCACGCAACAGCGTCCGGATCTCGTTCTGCGCCTGCGGGATGTCCTGTTCGTTGGCCGTGCTCGCGAGGATCTGCGGGATGAACGTCCGTCCCGACAGCGTCTGCGATGCGGTCGTGTAGGGGATCAGCACTACGTCATCGGAGTCGCTGCCGCTCGCGGTCTGACCTTTGACCGAAAGAACGCCGACGACCTTGAAGATCGAATTGCGGATCTGGACGTCGCTGCCGACGGGGTCCTGATCGGGAAACAGATTCTGCGCGACGGTGTTGCCGAGCACCGCGACCTTGCGGTTGCCGCGGACGTCATCGGCGCCGAAGAAGTCGCCCGACGATGTCTGCCAGTCGCGGATCGTCGAGTAGTCGACGTCGATACCGTTGATGGTCGTCCGCCAGTTGCCGGCGGCGCCGATCACCGGCGTTCTCGAGACGATTACCGGCGAGATCGCCGAGACGTACTGTGACTCGCCGCGGATCTTGTCGACGTCCTTGAGGCTCAGGTTGGGGAACGCCTGCGCTCCCTGGCTGACACCCGCCTGCTGCGCCGCGCCGGGCGTGATGACGATCATGTTCGTGCCGAGGTTGTTGATCTGGTCGTGAATGCGCGAGCGGGCGCCGTAGCCGACGGCGACCATCACGATCACCGCCGCGACGCCGATGATGATGCCCAGCATCGTAAGCGTCGCGCGCATCTTGTTCTTGCGGATCGCCTGTGTGGCGAGGCGAATGAGCGTCCTGGTTTTCATGCGACCTCCTTCTCTTCGAACTGCTCGGCATCGAACGCCGCCGACCGGCGGTTCTTCACCGCCTCGTCGCGGCGGATGCGGCCGTCGCGGACTTCGACGACGCGCTTCGCGTAGACGGCGATGTCCGGCTCGTGCGTGACGAGGATGATCGTGATTCCCTGCTCGTTCAGCTCCTGGAACAGCGCCATGACTTCGATCGAGGTGCGCGTGTCGAGGTTGCCGGTCGGCTCGTCAGCGAGGATGAGCGCCGGCTCCGTCACGAGCGCGCGGGCGATCGCGACGCGCTGCTGCTGGCCGCCAGACAACTCACTCGGCTGGTGGTCGAGACGCTCACCGAGGCCGACGCGTTCCAGCGCTTTCGCCGCGAGTGCGTGCGTGTCGCGTTTACGGCCGTTCTTCGACTCCCTATCGGGACGCCTGTCATAGAGCATCGGGAGCTCCACATTCTCGATCGCGCTCGTACGCGGCAAGAGGTTGAATCCTTGAAACACGAATCCGATCTTCTGGTTGCGAATCGCGGCGAGCGCGTTTTTGTCGAGACCGTCGACGCGCACTCCGTCGAGGAGGTACGCGCCGTCGGTCGGCGTGTCGAGGCATCCGAGGATGTTCATCAGCGTCGACTTGCCGGAGCCGGACGTTCCCATGATCGCTACGAACTCTCCCGCTTCGACCGTGAGGTCGATCGCGCGGAGTGCGTGTACTTCATTGGTGCCGGTGCTGTATGTCTTGACGAGCTTTTGGACCTGGATGACGTTGCCCATTAGAAGCCTCCCCGCGCGCCGCGTCCGCCGCTCTGCTGCTGGCCGGATTGGAACGGCGTCGCCTTCGATGCCGTCTGCTGCTGTTGCTGCGACCCGACCGTGCCGGTGATGACCTTCGTGCCGTCGGTGATGCCGGTGCCGGTGACCGCGGTCATGGTTCCGTCCGTGATTCCGGTCTGGACTTTCATCGCCTGCGGCTGGCCTTTTGCGTCGAGGACGTAGACGGTGCCGCCGTGCCGTTGGTGCTTCTGTGCTGAACTGACAGCCGTGGGCGTTGCCGTCGTTGCCGGCCGGAAACGCAGCGCCGCATTCGGGACGCGGATGACGTTCTCGGCAGACTTCGTCAGGAAGTCGACGCGCGCGGTCATGCCCGGGAGGAGCTTTCCTCGCGAGTTGTCGGCGGCGACGACGACGGTGTAGTTCACGACGTTGTCAGTGGTCGTCGACTGGAGCCGCACCTGCTGCACGGTTCCCTTGAACGTCTGGCCTGGGAGCGCCTGAACGGTGAACTCCGCCGTCTGTCCCTGCTGGATCTGATCGATGTCGCTTTCGCCGACCTGCGCCAGGATCTGCATCTGCGAGAGGTCGTTCGCGATCAGGAAGAGCTGCGGCGCCGAAAGACTC
>DASYSN010000106.1:0-11783 GCA_036003305.1 Thermoanaerobaculia bacterium | reverse complement strand
AGCGGCGGAGTCGCACACCGTGACGACCGCGTCGAAATCCTCTTCGAGGAATTGAGCGGCGTTCTTCGACGGCCGGCCGGCCGCATCGATTCCCTTCTCCGCGAGAACGCGCACGGCGAGCGGATGGATCCCGCTACCCGGCCGCGAGCCCGCTGACACGGCTTCGATCACGTCGCCATGGAACGCGTTCGCCAGCGCCTCGGCCATCTGGCTGCGGGCGATATTGCCCGTGCACAGGAAGAGGATCTTTTTCAAGGCGCGATGCGCTCGATGACCCAGTCCTTCGACTCGCGGAGGCGGTAGACGAAGCGGTCGTGCAGGCGGTCGGGGCGGCCCTGCCAGAATTCGATGAGATTCGGGATGACTCGGTATCCGCCCCAGTGCGGCGGACGGGGGATCGGGCGATCGCCGTATGTCGACTCCAGCTCGGCGAAGCGCGCTTCCAGCTCGCCGCGCCCGAGGATGACCTGCGACTGATCGGAGGCCCAGGCGCCGAGCTGACTGCCGCGCGGGCGCGTTACCCAGTAGGCGTCCGACTCCTCTTCCGTCGTCTTCACGATCGCCCCCTCGGCGCGCACCTGGCGTTCGAGCGCCGGCCACCACCAGCAGAGCGCGGCGCGCGGGTTGTCGTGGATCTCGGCGCCTTTGCGGCTGCTGTAGTTCGTGAAGAACGTGAATCCGCGGCCGTCGAACGATTTCAGGAGGCAGACGCGCGCGGAGACGCAACCTTGCCCCGACCCCGTGGCGACCGTCATCCCCTCCGGCAGGTTCGGCTGCGCGCGCTTCGCGTCGTCGAACCACTTGGCGAACTGCGCGTACGGATTCGGATCGAGATCGCTTTCGAGAAGTTGTGCCGTCACTTCATGCTCCCGCAAACCAATGGTAGAGTAAAAAGTAGACCAGCACACCGGTCACCGAGACGTAGAGCCACAGCGGGAACGTCCACTTCGCCACGCGCCGGTGCTGCGGCACGCGCATCTTCAGCCCGTTGAAGACCGAGACGATCGCGAGCGGCACGATGACGACGGCGAGGATCGTGTGCGAGATCAAGATCGTGAAGTAAACCGGCCGGATGAAGCCGACGCCTGTGAAGCGCGTCACGATCCCATGTCGCAGGTAATGGTTCGTCACGTAGCACACCAGGAAGAGCAGCGACGTCGTACACGCCGCCAGCATGAACCGCTTGTGCAACCGGATCTTCTTCTTTCGGATCAACACGTACGCGATGACGAGGAACACCCCGCTCAGCGCGTTCAGCGACGCGTTGACCGCGGGGAGGATGCGGACGACGGACATGCGGTGCGGAGGGTACAGGATGTTGGCGGTTGGCGACGCTACAACACGCTGTCATCCTGAGGTGGCGGAGCGGCGGAGCCGCGTAGCGCACCGAAGGATCCGGTGCTGAAACGAGCCATGCGTTCCGGCTACCCGTAGCCGGGACGGGGCTTCTTGTTCCAGCACCGGATCCTTCGTCGTCCTCCGCTTCGCTGCGGCGACTCAGGATGACAGAAGGCGATTGATCACGGATGATCCCAGCGTCAGCGATGCGGTCGCCAACGACCTTCATTGAAACGACGTACTGCCGTGATTCGAATGTTTTCGCGCGAACGGTGTCGGCCCTCAGCCGAGCGCGCGTCGGACGATCATGAACTGGCCGAGGTGGTAGGCGTTGTGGTCGGCGGCGACGAGGATCTCGCGGAGGATCGTTTGACCGTCGCCGTACGGGATCTTCGCGTAGAGATCGACCGACGTATCCCGCGCGACGTCTTCGAGGGCGTGCAGGTCGCGGCGGAACTTGGCGACGCTCGCGTCCCATGCGGCGTCGTCGGGCGGAGCGACGCCGGCCGGCCAGTAGCCGGACGGAAAATCGGGCGAGACGTGGTTCGCGTCGCGCGAAAACTCGAGGATGTCCCACTGCGCAATGCGGAGATGCTCGAGCAGCTCCCACGCCGAATGCGGGCACCCGTCAGGTCGCACGCCCCGCAGTTCCCGGGGAAAGTCCTTCACCGCATCGTCAAAGCGGATGTGCGCGTGCCCACCGTCGAGAAGCTCGACAAGGTGCTCGCGGAGGTCGGAATCGCTCATGTAGGCTCTCTCCTCAAGGCACCGTACCGAGCAACCATCCGCAGGAGACCCATGCTACTCATCGCAGTGTGGATACCTTGGTCCGCGGCGTCCCTCCGGATTAGGTGCACATCGACTCGGGTCGTAGGTGCCGCGGTTTTGCCACTCGACCTTGACGCAGCCACAGTCGTAAGTCTTGATGTAGGCCCGTGCGCCGCAATGGGCGTGATTCGGACAATCCCATCTCTCGGTGTCGATCAGACGCGGCATGCCGGCCTCCTCTCTTGCTCGGCGATCGTGCTACTCCCCCAACAGATCCTTCACCGTCGCGGCCACGTGGTCGGGGGCGTCGCCGTCGGTGGAGCCGTAGTACTCGCGGATGTAGCCGTCTTTGTCGGCGATGGCGAATTTGGAGGAGTGGAGGAGGGGCTCGGCGATGGTTTGGGGGGTGCCGCCGGCGGCGAGTTTGAAGCCGTCGACGGAGAGGTGGATGATCTGGTCGCGCTGGCCGGTGAGGAAGGTCCAGCGGGGGTCGTTGCGGAAGCGGGTGGCGTAGTCGCGGAGGACTTGCGGGGTGTCGCGGGTCGGGTCGACGCTGATGGAGACGAAGCGGACCGGCGCGTCTTTGTCGATCTTCTGCGTGAGCTTGCGCATCTGCTGGGTCATCAGGGGGCAGGTGCCGGCGCAGTTGGTGAAGATGAAGTCGTAAACGACCACGCTTCCCTTCAGCTCGCGGAGGTTCAGCGGCTTGCCGGTCTCGGCGACGAGGGTGGTGTCGGGGACCGGGAAGAGGCGCGGGAGGTCGGCGTGGTGGGTGCAGGCGGCGAGAGCGAGGGCGAGGAGGATTCCGAGTCGTTTCACGAGCGGGCCGAGATCACGAACAGCAACATCATCACGACGAGGTAGAGGTTCGAGGTCATGAACAGCTTCATGGCGGTCTTGTTGTTCCGCTCGAAGAAGAAGCGGACCGACGCGGCGGTGATGGCGGCGCCGAGGAGGACGGCGCCGATGAGGAAGGCGACGCCGGCCATGCCGGTGAAGGTCGGGATGACGCTGACGGCGAGGAGCGCGAGGCTGTAGTAGATCGCCTGGCGCGCGGTGGCGGTGCCCTTGCCGTCGCGTACGGACGTCATCACGAATCCGGCGCGGCCGTAGTCCTCGCGGTAGATCCAACTGATCGCCATGAAGTGCGGGAGCTGCCAGAAGAAGAGGATCGCGAATGCGATCCAGCCGCCGAGGGCAAGGTGGTTCGTCGCGGCGGTCCAGCCCATGAGCGGCGGGATGGCGCCGGGGACGGCGCCGATGATGGTGCACGCGGTCGAGATCCGCTTCAGCGGCGTGTAGACGAAGATGTAGCTCGTGAGCGTGAACGCGCCGAGGAACGCGGTGAGCCAGTTGACGAGGAAGCCGAGGTAGAGCGTGCCGGCGATGGCGATGAGGACGGAAAACGTCAGCGCGGCGCGCGGCGTGATGCGGCCGTCGGGCAGCGGGCGGAGGTGCGTGCGGCGCATCTTCGCGTCGTGCTCGCGCTCGACGTACTGGTTGAGCGCGTTCGTGCCGGCGGCGACGAGCGCGGTGCCGAGCAGGGTGTTCAGCAGCAGAATGGCGTCGATCGGTTTCGCGGCGACGAGGTAGCCGGCCGCGGTGGTGATCAGCACCATCAGGACGATGCGGGATTTGGAGAGCTCGAGGTAGTCGCGGCTCGTCGCGGCGAATGTGGGACGAACGACGTCGATCGGCGCGACGGTCACGCCGTCACCTCGCTTGCGACAAACGCACCAGCCGCGGTGGGCGCGGTCCGGCGTGCAACGGTTCGTGTCGTGAGGGCGAGCAGCATCGAGAGCGCTAGCGTCAGAGCGCCGGTGACGACGTGGAAGCTGATGATCGCGGCGTGCTTCACCGAGGACGCGCCTGTCAGCGCGTGATAGAGCTTCGGATCGCCCGTCCAGACGACTTCGGCACCGAGGAAAATCTGCAGCGCAACGACGGCGATGAGGCCGATCGCGAGGTTGCGGAGCGCCTTGAACCGCATCGCCTGGGAGATCGCGACGATCAACGCGACCGTCACGAGGAGCGCACCGAGACGGTGCGCGAAGTTCGCGGCGATCGCGGAGGTCGTGAACGCCGGGACGAGGTGCCCGAACGACAGCGGGAAGTCGGGAATCGCGAGGCCGGCGCCGAGGTGACGCATCACCGCGCCGGCGATGATCTGCAGGTAAACCATGACGACGAGCGCGGTCGTGGCGGCGACCGGCGCGTGGTCGATCTTGCGGTCGCGGAGCGCCACGAACGATCGCGAGGTGAAAAAAGCGATCGAGACGTTGATGCAGAGGAAGATCTCGGCCACTCCCCCATGCGCAACCGAAAGAGCGTGCGGCTGGAGGAAGAGGACCGTCATGCCACCGAGAACGCCTTGCGCGATCACGGCGCCGAGGGAGGTCCAGCCGAGCATGCGGACGAAGCGCTTCGGCTCGCGGACCTGCAGCCAGATGGCCTGGATCACGACGAGGAATCCGACGAACGACGCGATGAGGCGGTGGCCGGCTTCGTAGAGGATGCCGCCGACCATTGGCGGAATGATCATCCCGTAGTTGAGCGGCCAGTCAGGGACGGAGAGGCCGGAGCCGGTGGACGTCACCATCGCGCCGGCGAAGATCAGCATCAGGGTAGAGAACGCGACGACTTTCGTGAAGCGGCGTAGCCAAACCGGGGTCGATTCCAGGGGAAGAGTCATTAGAAAGCGTTATACCTCACTGCGGCGGCGCCTGGCCGGGAACGGGTTCAGGTTGTCCGGTCGCTGGATTCTGCGCGGGAGTCGCGGCCGGAACGGGATTGGGAGCGGAGGTGCTCACGGCTGCCGGCGCGTTGTCGGCGAGCCATTTCTCGAAGTCGGATTTGTTGTGGACGGCGTACTGGCCGCGCATGCGGTAATGGCCGAGGCCGCAGAGCTGGGCGCACGCGATCTCGAAGCCGTCGCTGCCGGTCTTGATCGGCGTGAAGTGAATGGCGACCTCCTGCCCCGGGATGGCGTCCTGCTTCACGCGCATGTACGGGAGGAAGAAGCTGTGGATGACGTCCTTAGACGAGAGGTGAATGAGGATCGGCCGGTTCACTTCCATGTGGAGCTGGTTGAGCGTGACGATGTCGTCTTTCGCGTGCGGGTCGGTCAGGTCGAGACCGAGGGGGTTGGTCGACGAGACGAGGTTGACGTCGCGGCGGCCGAAGATCCCGTCCTTGCCGGGGTACTGAATGTTCCATGCGAACTGTTCGGCGACGACCCGCACTTCCAGCGGGTTCTTCGACGCCTCGGGGCGCGCGGTCCATTTCATCCACATCGGGATCGAGAAGCCGACGAGGAGGACGACTTCGATGACCGCGACGCCGGTCTCGAGGTAGCTCGAGAAGTGCGACTTCATCCCGGCGTAGCTCGCCTTCGGGTTGCGCGAGGCGCGGAAGCGGAAGAGGGCGTAGACGAAGTAGGCGCCCCAGAGGACGAAGAGGATCAGCATCAGCCAGTGGACGGCAGCGCTGAGGTCATCGAGCGCCGCTCCGTGCGCCGAGTAGTCGGGCGGCATCCACTGCGCGAGGAAGTCTTTCATCGTTCTTTCCCACCCTCGATGATCTGGAACTGCTCACGCTTCTGCTGCAGCGCCTTGGTGCGCCTCCAGAAGCTGATGAAGAGCGCGACGAATCCGACCTGAACGGAACCGACGATGCCGAGGAGGAAGAGGATGCCGTTGCTGGCGCTCTTGTTGAGCGGCGTCTGCTGGTTGCCGTAGCAGACGGGGCATGCGGATGCCGCGACGGCAATTCCGATCAGCACGACGGCAATGACGAGCGCTCTCGTTCTCATGACAGTTCCTTCAATTTCCTGAACCAGCGCCGGCCGTAGAGGACCATCGCGAGGCCGGCGATGACGAAGACGATTCCGAGCGCGAGCGCGCCGGCGCTATGCGTCGCCTGGTATTCACGAATGGCCCAGACGGCGACGAAAAGCGACAGGACGATCGACGCGACGATGAAAATGACATGAAAAATCCGCAGAGACATCGAGTTGCCCGTCAGTTGAACGGGGAGTAGTGGTGCTGCCAGGGACCCCAGATGAGCACGAAGAAGAAGAAGACTGTCAGGATGAGAACGGCGTAGATCAGCTTCTTCTCCGACAGGAGATGCATGAAGTAGCCGGCGACGAGCGATCCCTTGATCGCCGCGATGATCAGCGCCACGGTGATGGCGACGCCCACCGGATACGACTTGAGCGCGTAGAACGAGGCGACCGTGACCGCCGTCAGCGCGGCGAGCGCGAAGAAGACGATGAGGTAAACGCGGACCTCGCGTTTGATCTCCTCGGGGCTGTGATGCAGGTTCGGATCGTGTACGCCGGCATGCTCCGCCTCGTCGGCGGCGGAATGCGGCGGAACGTCGATGATCGCGTGTTCGGTCACGGCACTGTCGCTCACGGCACTCTCCTACAGTAGATACAGGGTCGGGAAGAGGAAGATCCAGACGAGGTCGACGAAGTGCCAGTACAGCCCTGCGATCTCGATGCGATTGGTGTAGCGGTTCCGGTCGGTGTGCCACATCTTGGCACCCGGTCCGGCGAAGTAGGCGAAGACGACGATGCCGCCGATGACGTGCAGGCCGTGCAGTCCGGTCAGCGTGAAGTAGAGCGCCATGAAGTTGTTGGTGCTCGGCGAGCGGCCCTCGACGAATTCGTGGTGGTACTCGATCCCCTTGTTCACGAGGAAGAGGAGCGCGCAGGCGATGGTGATCGTGATGAAGATGCGGCCGAGCTTGAGGTTGCCCAGGCGGAGATTGGCCCACGCCAGGACGACGGTGACCGACGACGCGATGAGGATGAACGTGTTCGCGGTCGCGAGCGGGATGTTGAGGAAGGTGTAGCCGCGCGGCCAATTCATTGAACCGGTGCGCAGGAGGATGTACGACGAGAAGAGCGCGCCGAAGAGCATGACCTCCGAGGCGAGGAAGAGCCAGATCCCGAGCTTGCCGTTGTACAGGCCGGTGTCGGGACGCGGATAGACGGCGTGAGGAATCTCGATCTCGTGCTCTGCTGCGTGCGCGTGCGCGTCCATTACGCCTCCCTCTGTGCGACCGCGGCCGCCGTGAGCATTCCGCCGCCCGCCGTCGCCGGCGGGGCGCCGATGACGTGGTGCTGCGGCAGGTAATCGGTTTCGGTGTACTCGGGCGAGCTGTACTCGTACGGCCCGCGCTGCACGACCGGGATCACTGCGAAGTTGCCGTGGCCGAGGGGAGGCGAGGTCGTCGCCGCCCACTCGAGGGTCGTGGCGTGCCAGAAGTTCGCCTCCGCCTTCTTCCCGAACGCGATGCTCCAGAAGAAGTTGAGGATGAACGGCATCTGAAACGCGAAGAGCGTCCACGCCGAGATCGACATGAACGGATTCGTCGCCGCCGCGATCTCTTTGGCGTGGTGGTACTGGAGGCCGCCGTCGTACAGGCGCCGCGAGACGCCCGCGAGCCCCTGCGCGAACATCGGCATGAAGATGCCGTTGATCGCCACGAACGAGCCCCAGAAGTGCACCTTGCCGAGGAACTCGTTCATCTTCTTGCCGGTGATCTTCGGGAACCAGTAGTAGATGCCGGCGAACATCGCGAAGATCGTTCCCGGCGCGACGACGTAGTGGAAGTGGCCGATGACGTAGTAGGTGTCGTGCAGGTGGATGTCGGTCGCCGCGAGGCCGAGGGGAAGGCCGGTGAGTCCGCCGATGCCGAACATCGGAAGGAACGCCAGCGCGAAGAGCATCGGCACGTTGAATCGGATCGAGCCGCCCCACAGCGACATCAGGAGCGCCGTGAGGATGATGACCGACGGGATCGAGATGATCATCGTGGTCGTCTGGAAGAAGGCGCTGATCACGGTGCCCATGCCGGTCATGAACATGTGGTGCGCCCACACGACGAACGACATGAAGCCGAGGAAGCCGACGGCGCCGACGAGGCTCTTGTAGCCCCAAAGCGGCTTGCGGGTGTTGTTCGCGATGATCTCGCCGATGATGCCCATCGCCGGCAGGATCAGCACGTAGACCTCGGGATGCGCGAGGAACCAGAAGAGGTGCTGCCACAGCAGCGGGTTGCCGCCACCCGCAACGGCGAGCTTGGTTCCGCTGACGACAAGTCCGCTCGGGAGGAAGAAGCTGGTGTGCGCCACGCGGTCCATGAGCTGCAGGATGCCGGCGGCTTCGAGCGGCGGGAACGCGAGGAGGAGGAGGAACGAGGTGACGAACTGCGCCCAAACGAAGAACGGGAGACGCATCCACGTCATCCCCTTCGCGCGCAGTTGGATGATGGTCACGATGAAGTTGACCGAGCCGAGGAGCGAGGAGGTGATCAGGAAGATCATTCCGATCAGCCACCACGTCTGTCCCTCGGTCGCGATGTCCGAGAGCGGCGGATACGACGTCCACCCGGATTGCGCGGTGCCGCCGGTCGCGGCGAAGCTGGCGAGCATCACGAGGCCACCCGGCAGGTAACACCAGTAGCTCGCCATGTTGAGCCGCGGGAAGGCCATGTCGGGCGCGCCGATCATCAGCGGGACGAGGTAGTTGCCGAATGCGCCGACGGCGAGCGGCACGATCGCGAGGAAGACCATGATGGTCCCGTGCATCGCGCCGAGCTGGTTGTAGGCCTCGGGGAGGAGGATACCGCCGGGGGCGCGGCTCTCGCCGAGGATTTTCATGATGCTGAACGAGTGGCCGGGCCACCCGAGCTGCAGCCGCATCAGCAGCATCAGCGAGAAGCCGAACAGCAGGAAGCAGAGGGCCGTGAATCCGTACTGGATCCCGATCCATTTGTGGTCGATGGAAAAGACGTATTTGCGAATGAAGGACTGCTTGTGTCCTTCATGCCGCGCGTCTTCTTCCTCCTGGATGCGCATGGCCTCGCGGAGAAGCTTCTCCGCGTCGCCCGCGTACATCCATTCCTTGCCGACCCTGAGCTGACGTTTAGGTGCCACGAGACCTCCGCCGCTTTAGCGACTAGCCTTTGAATGAGAAAGCGATCTGCTTCGTTTCTTTCGCCCCGACAGTGACCTGCTGCTCCTGTTGGCCGTACTTCTCGTGCCACGCGACGATGGTGTAGGTGCCGGGCGGCAGGTTGGGGATCGAGAACTGGCCGTCCATCTTCGAGACGGAGAAGTACGGGTTCGGCATGACGGCCATGAACGACTTCATCCAGCCGTGCACGTCGCACTTGATGCGGAACGGCGTCATCTCGACCTTGTCGAACTTCTTGGTCGCGACCATGCCCTGGACCGGCTGTCCTTCGTTGAACTGCGAGTTGATCGCCGGCATGGCGTGGATGTTGTGCAGCGTCGCGTCGTCGTTCTTGATCTGGATTTGCTGATTGACGACCACCGCCTGGACGTGCGGGTAGTAGCGGCAGCCCTTCTGGTCGATGGTCGCGGGCGTCGTCGGCGCGGGGCCGTTCGGCGCGTTCTTGACATAGACGAGGACGTTGGCGAGCTCGCCGCCCGGTCCGACGATGACTTCCTCATCCTCGGCGCCCTGCCCGTTCGGGTGCTGCGACTGGCAGTACGGATCGGCGCTCATCTGGATGACGGCCGGCTTCGGAGCGGCGCCGGCGAACTTCACGGTGCCGGAGAGCGTCGCGGCGTCGGCGACCGCGGGAGCTGCAGCGGCGGGAGTGGCGGCTGCGGGAGCGCCGGCGGCCGTGTTGGTCGCGGCCGCGGTGGTCGTCTGCCCCGCCTCGTCGTCCTCCCCTTCCTGTTCCTTCGATGCGGCTTCGTGTCCCTTGCCGCACGCCATCACGAAGACGAATGTGAGGGCGAACATCAGCGATACGAATTTCTTCATGCTCATGAGTCGAATAACTCCTTATCTCTACCGTCCCGATCTCTATCTTCCTGTAGTGGCGACGCCGGTGCCGCTGGGCGGCGGGAGCGGCGGCTGGTTCGGGGCGGTCAATGTGGGACCTTCGTTGGGAGCGGCGGCGCGGATCTGCGTGAGGCCGATGCTCCAGATGTAATCGCGCAGGTAGTCGGTGAGGGCGACGGCATCACCCATCGTCCGTTTCAGTTCCTTCGGATCGTTGTTGAAGTACGGCAGCAGCGCAGTCTTGTACTGCGCGAACTGCGGCGTATCGATGGCCATCGCCAGCGGCGACTGGAAACCTCCCGTCGCGGCGTCGCGCGGGAAGTTGGTCGGCATGCGGGTGTTCGGGATCATCTCGTTCGGCCGGCGCACCCAGTCGGGAATCCAGTCGTGTCGCAGGCGAACGCGCGCGAGCGTCAGGTTCGGCGCCAGCGCGTTCAAGTCAGCGACGTTCGGCACCGGCGGATTCTCCGGATTCACTGGCGTGATCGCGTGGCACTGCGAGCAGCGCATCATCGCGAAGATCTCGCGTCCGACAGCGATGTTCTGCTGCGACGGCGTCACGGTGTACTGGTTGTCGAACGCCGGCGCCTTCCCTTCCGCCGCGAAGAAGGAGACGAGGGTGTTCGCTTCCTTGTCGCTGAAGTGGAAAGTCGGCATCCGGACGCTGAGCCACGGCCGGATGTGCATGACGGTCGGATCTTTGAGGAAGTTGTAGAGGAACGGCGACTGCGCGCGTCCGCCTTCGGGCGAGAGGTCGGGCGGGTAGAAGTTCGCGTCGGCGATCTGCGACGCGATGGCGCGGCCGTAGCCGTCGACGACGTGGCACGCGCGGCAGTTGTGCTGCGAGACGAGCTTGCGCCCCTCTTCCGCCGCGTGGAAGACGGGGTCCCGCTCCGCCATCTTCTCGAGGCCGACTCTGTCCTTCGTCAGGCCGAGGACGACCATCGTGACCATCCGCGCTTCGTCCTCACTGAGGTGGAAGTTCGGCATCTTCAGCTTGTCGTTGTAGCTCTTCGCGCGCTGGTCGTCGTACACGCGCGGGCTGCGGACCTTGTTGTAGACCCACGACGGCACGGTGTGGAGGATGTGCTCCTCTTTCCCGCTCTCGTGCTTGTACTCGTGGACGAAGCCGAAGTCGAAGAGGTGGAGCGCCTTCGAGCCTTCGATGGTCAGCTCGGTACCGATCGGCTTGAGGCCCTCGAATCCCTTGATGTTGTGGCAGGAGTAACAGCCGTATTTTTCGATGCTGCGCTGGCCGAGGTATGTGAGCTGCGCCTGCATCGGCATCGACCGCAACTTCGCCTCGGCGTCGACGTCGGATAGCGTGTTGATGAGGTACGACTTCGCGAGGTCGTGCACCGCCTTCGGATCGGGCGGCGCGATCGGCTGCTGCATGAACTGCGGCTTCTGCTGCAGGAGGAGGTACGCCGTGACGTCCGAGGCTTCCTGATCGCTGAGGCGCAGCGACGGCATCGGAGCGTCGGGGTAGTACGCCTTCGGGTTCTTGATCCAGTTGTAGATCCAGGCGGCGTTCGTCTTCGTGCCGACGCCGGTGAAGTTGAAGCCGTAGTTGCGCTCGAGCGGGAAGTCGTCTCGCTTCGCGAGACGCATCTGGCCGGTGTTCGGGTCCTTGATCCACTCGCTCGGAACGTGGCACCCGAGGCAGCCGACGGAGCCGACGATCTGTTCGCCGTGCTTCGCGTCGCCGTTGAGCGGCGGCTGCCAGGCGCGATGCGTCGAGTTGGCGAAGAGGTACGCCACGATCGCGTGGATCTCGGCGTTCTGATACTTGATGTTCTGCGCGCGCTCGTCCGGCGGGACGAAGGGCCCGATCATGTTGCGCTGGTA
>DASYSN010000105.1:0-2065 GCA_036003305.1 Thermoanaerobaculia bacterium | reverse complement strand
GAGCAAGAAGATCACGCGCATCGCGCCGGCGGCGATGAATCGCCTGCAGCAGTACGACTGGCCGGGCAACGTACGCGAGCTGGAGAACGCGATCGAGCGCGCGATGGTCGTCGCGCACGGTCATGAACTGGCCGAGGAGGACTTCTCGCTGGCGCTGGCACGCAGCGGCGTCCCGACGACGAGCCTCCGCTCGCTCGAGGACGTCGAGAAGGCGCACATCCTCTCCGTTCTCGAGGAGTGCAACTTCAACCAGACGCGCGCGGCGGATGTACTGCACATCGACCGGGTGACGCTGCACAACAAGCTGAAACGCTACGGCTGGACGCGGCACGGTGTCGAGGCGTCATGAACCGCATTCGCCTCTTGCCGGTCGGCGACCCTGAGCGCCGGCTGATCGAGGAGGTGCGGCGGGCGGTCGGCGCGGCGCTCGACGTCGACTGCCTGATCGACTCCCGCCGCGTCGATCCGCGGTTCGCGTTCCACGAGACGCGCACGCAGTACCACTCGACCGAGCTCCTCGGCACGCTCCTCCGCACGCTCACTGGGGCGCCGCCAGGCGAGCTGGCCCTCGGCATCGCCTCGGTCGACCTCTACATCCCGATCCTGACCTTCGTCTTCGGCGAAGCGGCGCTCGGCGGCGACGCTGCGATCGTCTCGTACCACCGCCTCCGCCAGGAGTTCTACGGCCTCCCCCCCGACCCCGGCCTCCTCCGCGAACGCCTGATCAAGGAAGCCCTCCACGAGACCGGCCACACCCTCGGCCTCACCCACTGCGAGGACTACGAGTGCGTCATGGCCCCCTCGCACGCCATCGAATGGCTCGACCTGAAAAGCGCCACGTTCTGCACCGCCTGCGCGAGCCTCACGCTCAGCGCGTGAAATGCGGCCGCTGGGGCCGCTGTCGGCTCCTAGCCGCGGAGCGGCGCCATACCGGTAGCCCAAGGCGTCAGCCTTGGGGACGTTGTCAGGATCACGTACGAGCCGCGGAGCGGCGACATGTGGCACTCCCAAGACCACATGCCGCCGCTCCGCGGCTCACGGTATTCGTCGACTCAATCCCGGCGCTCACGCGCCGGGCTAACAGGATCTCGCCGCTCCGCGGCTGATATATCGATTGTTTTCACTGCTGAGAACCGGGGCGAGCGATCCTCTTCAGTTCCCGCAGAAGATCGTAGCCATCCTCGTACTCGCCTGAACGAATCTGCTGGAGGGACGCGAACAGCTCCTCTTCCTCTTCGGTCGTCAATTGAATGTCAGACTCTCTGGTCTCGTTCATATCTTCGCTGCCGCGGTCTTCGTGATCGGCGCGGGCGCATTCGCGACGGCGTCGAGCGTCTCGATGTTCTTGACGATGTCGCGGCTCTCGGCGGCGGCGATCACGGCGATTGCGTCGGCGATCAGCTTCGGCGGGTGGAGGATGAGCGTGCCGAGGCCGGCGACTCGGAGGTCGTGGAGCATGATCGTCTCCGGGTGGAGAATCGACGGCTCGATCGCGAGCTCCTTCGCGAATGCCCACGCGGAGTCGCGCGTGATCACCAGGCCGTCGGCGATGAGATCGAGCTCGTGCTGCATGAGCACCGAATAGATGTCGGCGAGCACGGGAGACAGCGAGTCGATCTCGGTGACGACGGTCGACACCTGGCTGGAGAGGACGGCATTGACCGTGTTGAAGTCGTGGTGCAGCGAATCGAGCTGCTTCCCCGGCGCGACCGTCTCGGCGGCGATGCCGAGGTCCAGATCGATGTGCGCGTTCACACCGGCGATCATGTGTTGCACGATGATCGGCGCCGGGAGCTGCGCGCCGTCGAACGCCACGCGCCAGCAGTGCGAGATCGAGGGGTACTGCGCCGGGTAGAAATAGGCGTTGAACGCGGCGAAGTAACGGCTCGCGAACGTGACGTCGAAGCGCTCCATCCGCGGCCCATCCTGAAACACATTGTTCGCGATCCCCTGCTTGATCGCGATCGTGATCCGTTTGTAGAGCGCCGCGAAGTACCCGAGGCGGCTCTCGGCGGAGATCGTCCAGCCGATGATCCCCTGGATCGCGGCGATGACTTCGTCGATA
>DASYSN010000104.1:0-12029 GCA_036003305.1 Thermoanaerobaculia bacterium | reverse complement strand
GGCGTCGGTGTGGTGCCGGCCTGCGTCTTCTTCTGCGGCATCACGCCCGCGAGCGTGTCTGCCAGCATCTTGTCGAGATCATCGGTCTGCTTCGCCATTGTTTTCCTGACTCCGGGTGAGGATACGGTTGGATCGTCTGCGAGCGGGAGCAACTGTTGCACTTTTCCGAGAAACTCGGATTCCGAGTAGGGCTTTGGGAGGATGTCCGACGCGCCGAGGCGCTGCGCGTCGGCCTTCGGGGAGTTGCCGCTATAGCCTGACACAGTCAGAAGGATCGGCGTGGCGGCGAGCTTCCCCTGGTTGCGGATCGCACGGATCAGCTCCGTGGTGCTGATCTTCGGGACGACCGACGAGAGAACGATCAGTTTCGGCGAATCCGCCGCGAGGACCCGCAACGCTTCCTCGCCGTCTTTCGCGAACGAAGGCGCGTACGGCTGCCCGGTCAGAGCCTGCCGGACGCGGTCCGTGTAGCGAGGCTCGTACTCGACAACCAGAATGTTCTCAGGCATGTGCGGATCGTTTCAGCGGGAGTGGGATGCGCGGCATTTTGGCACAGGAGCCAATAAATGTGAAAGAACGGTTACGCGTCTCCGATCAGCCGCACTTGCATTTCCAAAAAGCCGTGGCATACTACGCCGGCACCTCGTGCGGCGATTTTTCGGTTTTCCCACCGGGCGTTCCGAGAGAGTGACTCTCCGCTAATCGCTGGTTCCTTGGTCTCGTAGGTGCGCACACTTCGCCGTTGCATTTTGGTTTGAGGCTGAATGACACCAGAAGATCGCCCACCGCGTAAGCGCGGCCGCAGGCGCAGACGCCGCGGCACAGGTACCGCCGGACCCGATTCCGGAAACGGAAACCCGCAAATGTCCAACCCCGACTCGATCGGAAACACCATCGATCCGTTCCGCGATCACGGTGGCTCGGGACCCGGCGCCCAGCGCCGGCGCCGGCGCCGCCAGCGCCATCGCGGAGGCCGCGAGGCCGGTGCACCGCTTCCGCAGGAAGCGCCGATACCGGTCGACATCGCCCCCGGCGAGCTCACCTCGGTCACCGGAGTCCTCTACATCAAACCGAACGGCAGCGGCCTCCTGGTGCAGACGGCGAACAACTACGTTCCGTTCCCGGGCGACACCATCGTGCCGCGCAGCATCATCGAGCGGCTGCATCTCGATCCCGGTCTGGCGCTCACCGGCAACGCGCGCCGCGGCGGTAACGGCCAACTGGAGTTCATCCAGCTCGAAGCCGTCGAAGGGATGCCGCTCGAGGAGTTCCGCGAGTCACGCCGCCCCTTCTCCGAACTGATCTCCATCGATCCGAACGTCATGTTCAAGCTGGAGACCGATTCCGACCGTCTGACGACGCGCGTCATCGACCTCCTCTCACCGCTCGGCATGGGCCAGCGCTGCCTCATCGTCGCGCCGCCGAAAGCGGGCAAGACGACGCTGCTGAAAGACATCGCCCACGGCATCAACACCAACCATCCCGACGTCACCGTGATCGTGCTCCTCGTCGACGAGCGTCCCGAGGAGGTCACCGACTTCCGCCGCTCGCTCGAGCGCGGAGACGTCATCGCGTCGAGCTCGGACGAGACCGCGGACAGCCACATCCTCATCGCCGAGGTCGTGCTCGAGAGGGCGCGGCGCCTCGTCGAGCTGCGGAAGAACGTCGTCATCCTCTGCGACTCCATCACCCGCATGTCGCGCGCGTACAACAACGAACAGCGCGGCTCGGGGAAGATCCTCTCCGGCGGCATCGACGCCCGAACGATGGAGAAACCGCGCCGTTTCTTCGGCGCGGCGCGCAACGGAGAGCATTGGGGCTCGCTCACCATCATCGCCACCGCCCTCGTCGACACCGGCTCCCGGATGGACGAGGTCATCTTTCAGGAATTCAAAGGAACCGGAAATACCGAGATCGTGCTGGACCGCGGACTGTTCGAGCGGCGCATCTTCCCGGCCATCAACATCGCCCAGACCGGCACGCGTAAGGAGGAGAAACTCATTCCTCCCCAGTACTTGCCGAAGATCCACACCCTCCGCCGCGCCCTCGCGGGAACGGATCCGATGACGGCGATGAAGATGCTGTTGGAGCGACTGCAAAAATTCAACAGCAATGAGGCTTTCCTGAAGAGCTTCTAGCCGAACCCGGCTTTGAAAAGTTTTTACGTGGAACGCTGAATTTCGCTCACTTTCAGCGCGCTACTGGTCTACCATTACGCGTCCAGAATTCCAGGTTCACCCCCCGGTGAAAATCTCAGGAGGCTTTCATGAAACTCACCCGCAGTCTGTTCGTGGGACTCCTGTGCACGCTCATGTCGATTGCAGCGTTCGCACAGTCAGTCAACGTCACGACCGGCTCGATCGGTGGAAAGGTCACGGATAACAGCGGCGCCGGATTGCCCGGCGTCACCGTCACCGCCACCAACCTCGATACCGGCCTGACACGCAGCAACGTATCGGAGAACGACGGGACATACACCCTCAATCTCCTCCCGCCCGGCAACTACAAGGTTGCCGGCGAGCTTTCAGGACTCGGCGGCGCTCACGTTCCGAGGGTCGTCGTGCTCCTCGGCAACATGACCAAGACCGACCTCAAACTGACTCCGTCGGTTTCCGAGGCGATCACCGTCACGGCGACCGCGCCGATCGTCGACCCGGAGAAGACCGGCCTGACGACGTCGGTCACCAACCAGCAGATCGAGAACCTTCCGATCATCGGCCGCGACTTCCGTTCGCTGACCGCTCTGACGCCGGGCATCTCGGTCGGCTCGTTCGACGGTCAGCCGACCGCGGGCGGCGCCCGTCCGCTGTCGACCGACTACAACATCGACGGCGCGAACTCGGACAACGACTTCTTCGGCCAGCAGACCGGCGGCACGCGCGCGCCGTTCACCTTCTCGCAGGCGGCCATCAAGGAGTTCCAGGTCGTCCGCAGCGAATATGACGCGGAGTACGGACGCGGCGTCGGCGCGGTGGTCAACGCCATCACCAAGAGCGGCACCAACAACGTCGACGGTGAGGCCTTCTACTTCACCCGCAACAAGAACTGGGCGGGAACCCGGCCGGTGATCATCAATAACCTGAAGGTTGCCGACACGTTCTCGGCGAAGAGCTCGAAGCAGCCGGGATTCGCCGTCGGCGGCCCGATCATGCGGGACAAGCTCTTCTACTTCCTCAACGGAGACGGTCAGCGTCAGCAACTGCCGGTCATCATCGGCAACGACATGCGGCTGTCCAGCCCGTTCACCTCACTGACGGCGGCGCAGCAGCAAGCGGTCCTGGACAAGATCCAGGCGGTCGTCGGTGCGCCGTACGCGAGTGGTCTCAACTACAACCAGACGTTCAACGAGAACGCCTTCCTCGCCAAGTTCGACCTGAACGCCAGCTCGGGCAATCACTGGTCCGTGCGCGCGAACACGATGAAGTTCACGAACCAGGGGAGCGGCTCGAACACCACGTTCGGCCTCAACCAGACGCAGGAGATCGACAAGTTCTACCAGGCAGTCGTCGAGGGCGACTCGGTCTTCTCGAACAACATGTTCAACCAGTTCATCGGGCAGAAGGGACGCGATCAGCGCCCGGTCACCGCACTGACCAGCGGGACCGAGTTCTCGATCAACTTCGGCACGACGCAGTTCTTCGGCGCGGCCGACACGACGCCGAACACGGCGGACGAAAAGAAGTGGCAGCTCCGCGACACGTTCAACTACATGTACAAGGGCCACCAGTTGAAGGTCGGCGCCGACGTGCTGCACCGCCACCTATTCGACTCGTTCCCGCGCTTCGTGCAGAACGGTCTCTTCGCGTTCACCAGCTCCGGCAGCAACTCGGCGCTCGTTCAGTTCCTCAACAACACGCCGAACACGTTCCAGCAGGCGTACGGTCCGCTGCCGGGCAACCCCAACGGCGACGTCGCGTGGGATTCGAACCTCTGGGGCACCTTCGTCAACGACGAGTTCCACGTTGGCAAGAAGCTCACCGTCGACGCCGGCCTTCGCTATGACTACGAAAAGACGCCGGTGCCGTCGGGGAACGCCTACCCGCAGCATCCGGAGTTCCTGTCGCAGATCAAGAACGACAAGAACAACATCGCCCCGCGCCTCGGCTTCGCGTATGACGTGTTCGGCAACGGCCGGTCCGTCGTCCGCGGCGGCAGCGGCAAGTTCTTCGAGTACATGCCGGACATCCTGCTCGCCTCGCCGATCCAGGGCATCAGCGGCGCGCTCGTGACCAGCACCTTCACCTGCAGCGCGTCGACCCATCCGTGTCCGACGTTCCCGAACCTGCTTTCCCCGTCGCAGTTCCTCTCGCAGGCCGCGCTCAGCGCGAACCTGGTCACGATCGGACCGAACTATCAGGCGCAGGAAGCCTGGCGCTCGAACCTGCAGTTCGAACAGCAGATCGGCAACACCTACAGCGCCAGCGTCGGCGCCGTTTACTCGAAGCTGACCCACGTTCAGGGAACGAAGAACATCAACCTCGTTCCGACCGGCGTCACCCTCGGCAACATGCCGGTCTACGATTACAACAGCAGCAGCAACGCCCTCCGGCCGTACAACGACATGGGCATCATCCGCGAGATCACCAGCAACGAAGACGCGTGGTATCGCGGCCAGACGATCGAGTTCCACAAGCTCGCCCTCGGCGACTCGAAGATCTCGTGGGACCTCAACTACACCCACTCGACCTCGATCGACGAAGAGACGAACACCCGCTCGACGTCGACCACCTTCCTGATCGATCCGAACAATCCGAAGCTCAGCGAAGGCACCAGCGACAACGATGTGCCAAACCGCGTCAGCGGCGACTTCACGTACCGCTTCCCGCACGGCTTCATGCTGTCGGGTGTCGCGTTCTGGCAGACCGGCTTCCCCTGGACGAACGCGATTTCGTTCACCTGCACCGGCTGCACGGCGAACTCGCTCACCGGTCAGGCGCAGACCAGCCAAGCCGCGAACTTCACGCCGGTCTTCGTCAACTCGTCGGGCGACGTCATCGACATCACCGCCGCGAACGGCATGACCAAACAGCAGTTCTCGGACTTCCTCGCTGCCCAGGGCGGACACCTGATCAGCCGCAACACGTACCGCCAGCCGAACGTTTGGGACGCCGATCTCCGCCTCAGCAAGACGTTCGACCTTCCGCGCGGCACGCAGTTCCAGATCCTCGCCGAGTGCTTCAACATCTTCAATCAGCAGATCGGCAACATCATCGGCGCGAACCAGGACTCGTTCAAGGTCGTCTACACGGCGTCGTCCGACAAGTACACGATCACGAAGTTCACCAACGCCAACGCGTCCGGCACGCAGGTCAACACCTTCGGCCAGGTGCAGGGTTACTCCTCGCTGGTCGACCCCCGCACGTACCAGATCGCCTTCAAGTTCATCTTCTAGTCGTTAGGTCTCCGGTGTGGGGCGGGCTTTCCAGCCCGCCCCCATCGCGGCCTGTGCGATGATCCGCCGCCATGCGGCTGACCAGGCGCTTCTTCCTCTTCCTCCTCCTCGTTCTTCTCGCCTCCACGACGCTCGCGGCCGACCGCCCCGACCTCATCGTCGTCATCTCGATCGACCAATTCCCGTACTACTACATCCCCCGTTTCGCTTCGTACTTCGCCGGCAACGGCTTCAACCGGTTCCTGAAGCACGGCGCGAACTTCACCGAGGCGCGGTATCCGTACGCAATCACGGAGACCGGGCCGGGACACGCGGCGATCGGGACGGGGAATCCGCCGTCGCGCACCGGGATCGTCTCCAACAACTGGCTCGACCGCTTCACCGGGAAGACCGTCTACTGCGCCGCCGACCCGCGGGTGACTCCTCCCTTCTCCCCGCTGAACCTTGCCTGCGACACACTCGGCGATCGCGCCGAAGAGAAGGTGCCCGGCGCGAAGGTCGCCGGCGTCGCCCTGAAGGACCGCGCCGCGATCCTGATGACCGGACGCAAAGCGACCGAGGCGTACTGGTTCGATCCGAAGATCCCGGGCTTCACCACCAGCAGCTACTACTCGGCGGCGAACCACACCGTCGTCAATGAATACAACGCGACCGTGCCGGAGTACGCGAAGGCGCACACCGTCTGGGAGCAGACGACGTTCATCCCCGCCGCCGATTTGCCGCGCATCACCCACGACACCGAGGAGCTCCGCAAGTACAAGAGCAACCCGTCCGAGCTCGGCGTCGAATTTCCCCATCCCATCAAGAACGTCAACGCGTTGGAGACGTCGCCGTACGGAAACGGTCTCGTGATCTCGATGGCCGAACGCGTCCTCGAGAGCGAGAAGCCGCTGCTCCTCTACGTCGGCCTTTCGACGAGTGACTACATCGGGCACGCGTACGGTCCCGACTCGCTCGAAGCCGCCGACAACGTCGTCCGCACGGACCGCGATCTCGCCGGCTTCTTCGACTATCTCGACCAGCATTACGGCGACCGCTACACCGTCGCGCTGACGTCCGATCACGGCGTGCAGTCGATCCCGGAAGTCGCCAAGGCCCTCGGCCGCGACGCCGGCCGCTTCAACATGGCGAACGCGAAGTCACCCGAGCGGCAGAAAATCGATCCGCAAGGACTCATTCTCACGTTCGCGGAGCCGGGGCTGTATCTGAACTGGGCGCGCATCCGCGCGCTCAAGCTCGATCCCGAGCAGGTCAAGATTGCGATTCGCGATGCGGCGAGGAAGATGACCGGCGTCGCCGGCGCGTGGACGAGCTCCGAACTGAACGTGCCGAACCCGCAGGCGACCGGCGTCGAGCTCGCGATGCGCAACGCCTTCCGCGCCGACCGCTCCGGCGACGTCCTCGTCGCGCTGAAAGAGGGCTGGATCTGGAACTACGGCACCACCGGCACCACGCACGGCCAGCCGGTCGAAGAAGACATGCACGTCCCCGTGATGTTCTACGGCCGCGGCATCACGCCCGGCACGTACGCGACCGCCGCCGCACCGACCGACATTGCCAGGACGCTCGGCGCGCTCATCGGCGTCGACGCGGGAGGATCAGACACGCACGTCCTGCCGTGCGTTGCGCCTTAAACGATGCCGCCGACGAGGTCGTACGGATGGGCGTCGGTGATCTCGACGCGGACGAATGAGGGCATCTCGGTCAGGGTGTCGATGCCGTCGTTGATGAGCAGCCGTCCGTCGATCTCCGGCGCCTGGCCGGCGATGCGGCCTTCCAGCAGGTGCTCGGTCTCCTCGCAGACGCCGGTGACGATCGCGTCGTAGGTCCGGCCGATCCTCGCTTCGTTGCGCTCGCGCGAGATCGACTGCTGCAGCTCCATCAGCTTCACGCGTCGGCGCTCGGCCGTCTTGCGCGTCGGGATGTCGTCCATCCTCGCCGCGATCGTCGAGTCTTCGGGCGAATAGACGAACGCGCCCATGTTGTCGAACTTCGCCCAGCCGACGAAGTCGTACAACTCGCCAAAATCCTTCGGCGTCTCTCCGGGATGGCCGGTGATGAAAGTCGTGCGCAACGCGATGTCCGGGACGAGATCGCGCATGCGGCTGATCATCTCGCGGTACTCCTTCGGCGAGCCGGGGCGGCGCATCCGCGCGAGCACGTTCGCGCTGACATGCTGGAGCGGGATGTCGCAATACGACACGAAACGCTTCTCGCGTCCCATCAGCTCGAACAGCGACCAGTCGATCGAGCCCGGATACGCATAGAGAAAACGGATCCACTCGAAGCCGGTCTCGTCGAGCAGCGTCCGCACGAGACGTGTCAAACCGTTCGCGACGCCGAGGTCTTCGCCATAGCGCGTCGTGTCCTGGGCGACGAGCGCCAGTTCCTTCACGCCAGCCGCCTCGAGCTGCCGCGCTTCGCGGACCAGCGACTCGATCGTGCGGGAGCGGAACTTCCCGCGCATCTGCGGAATCGCGCAGAAGGTGCACGGATTCGAGCACCCCTCCGACACCTTCAGGTACGCGTGCGCGGTGCCGGTGGTCAAAACGCGCGGCAGGTCTTCGTACAAGCGGACCGACATCTTCCGCTTCACGGGAGCCGCGTCATCGGCATCACCAGAGACCGCCTGCGTGATCTTCTCGAGGTGGTCGAGGCCGACGAACGCGTCGATCTCTGGGATCGACTGCTGCAGTTCGCCGCGGTACCTCTGCACCATGCAGCCGCTGACGATCAGGCGCTCCACGCCGCGCCCCTTCCGCTCCGCGATCTCGAGGATCGTGTCGATCGACTCCTGCTTCGCGGCGTCGATGAAGCCGCAAGTGTTCACGATCACGACGTCCGCCTCATCGAGGTCGTTCGTGATCACGACTTCACTCTCCTGCCGGAGCTGCCCGAGCATGATCTCGGCGTCGACGGTGTTTTTCGGACACCCGAGGGAGATCATGCCGACTTTCTTGGCTTCTGCCATGAGAAGGGTGGAACACGGCGGGCCGCGCCGGTATTGCCGGGTCGGGATCCGGCACCCGGCATCCGGCATCCGGCATCCGTTATCCGCGTGTCCGGATGCCGGATGCCGGATGCCGGATGCCGGATGCCGACTCACGGCTTCTTCAGCTCCCTCTCAAACAGCCGAAATATCCGCTTGTACTCGTCGCTCCAGCTCGACGGTTCCACGAAGCCGTGGTCCTCGACCGGATAGAACTGCACGTCCCAGTTCTGCGCGTGAATCTCGATCAGCTTCTGGACGAGGCGTACGGTGTCCTGGAAGTGGACGTTCGTGTCGACGACTCCGTGGCAGATCAGCAGCGCGCCTCGCAGCCCCTCGGCGAAGTAGATCGGGGAGCTGATGCGATACGCCTCCGGGTCGGTCTGCGGCGTGTTGAGGATGTCGCTCGTGTAGCCGTGGTTGTAGTGCGCCCAATCGCTGACCGGACGCAGCGCCGCGCCGGCGCGGAACGCCGACGGCGCCGTGAACATCGCCATCAGCGTCATGAATCCGCCGTAGCTGCCGCCGTACATCCCGATGCGCTCCGAGTCGACGCCGTACTCGCGCTCCAGCCACCGCGCGCCATCGACCTCGTCGGCGAGATCGCGGCCGCCCATGTGCCGGTAGATTGCCGTTCGCCAGTCGCGGCCGTAGCCTGCTGAGCCGCGATAGTCGGCGTCGAGGACGAGATAGCCGTGGTCCATCAGGAAGTGGTGGAACATGTACTCGCGCGAGTAGCTCGACCACCAGCGATGCACGTTCTGCAGGTAGCCCGCGCCGTGGACGAAGACGACCGCGGGGCCGCCCGTCTTCCAGCCTGCCGGCTTGTAGACGCGCGCCGGCACCTCGACGCCGTCGGTCGCCCGGTACTTCACGATCGGCGCGTCGATCCACGGATACTTGAAGAACTCGGGCGACGGTGAGGTCGTCACTTTCGCCGTTCCGACGAACACCTCGGGCGGCTTGTTCGTGTACGAGTAGAGGTCGGCGATCACCGCGCCGTCCGGCGAGGGCTCCGCGTCGTGGCGTCCGGGCTCCGACGTCAGCTTCGTGCGCGTGCCGCCCGCGAGGGGCATCCGGTAGAGATGCCGCTCGAACGGCGACACCTCGCTCGTCGTCAGGTAGAAGCTCTTCTTGTCGTCCGAGACGCGGAGATCTTCGATCTCCCACTTCCCCTCCGTGAGCGCCTTCGGTGTGGCGCCGGCAATCCTGCCGGCGTCCGACCAGGGGACTTCGTACAACTGCGCGAATCCGGTCTGCTCGCTGACGAACCAGACGTTCGCGTTGTCCGGCATCCATCCCGACTGCAGGCCGCGGCGGACCCATGCGTCGTCGTGCATCGACGCGAGCACGCGCCCCTTCGCGGTCGCCGGATCGAGCGCCATGATCCAGGCGTCCTTGTTGTCGCGGGCGCGGAGCGCCACGAACGCCTTCGTCCCGTCGTCGGAGAAATGGATCATGCCGAACGCGACGTCGCGCTCCTTCTTCGCCGTCGCCGCCTCGCTTCTCGTCTCCTTCTTCTCCGTTCGCTCGTTCTTCGCCGGCGGCGCTTCCGGCGGCTCGAGACCGCTCTCGAACGTCTTCGCCGCGCCGTCCGCTGTCGACAGCACGACCAGCTTCGACACCGTCAGCGGATCGCCGACCTTTTCGCGCGAGGTGATCTCCTCGGTGTACCCGCTCTCGCTGACATAGTTCGCGACGATCGTCCGCTTCGCCTTGTCGCCTTCCGTGTTGATCGACGCGATGACGTACTTGCCGTCCGGCGTGAGCTGGAGGTCGGCGACGTTCTGCCGCTTCTCGATCTTGTACGGCTTGAGCGGATGGTCCTTCTTCCTCTTTGCCTCGTCCTCTTCCTTCTTCTTCGCGCGGCGCTCGACGACGTCGAAGAGCTTGCGCTCCTCCGACTTCACCCACTCCTGGCTTTCATCGCCCTTCTTCTCGTCCCAGAGCGGCTCCTTGTCGTCCGGCCCGGCGATGTTGGTCATCTCCACGATCGCGCCGTCGTCGATCGCGACGACGTAAAGGTTGTTGCCTCGCATGAACGCGACGTGGCGCTCGTCGCGCGTGAAGCGCGCGGCCGACTCGGCATCGATCGTGTCGGTGAGCTTCCGGTGCTTGTTGTTCTCGTAGAGGACGACGTCTCCGTCGTCGACGTAAACGGCGCGCTTGTGATCGCGCGACCAGTAGGCGCGGACCGGCGGCGCATCCTTCGCCTCCTCGTCGCTCAGCTTGCGCAGACCCTTGCCGTCGCGATTGACGACGTACGTGTCGTAGTCCTTCTCGATCGGCTCCGTGTACTGCTTCCAGCGGAAGAAGAGGTGCTGCCCGTCGGGCGCCCAGCGCAGATCGCGCGGCTCGTAGCCCGCGAACTGCGGCCCCTTCATGATCATGTCGATCGTCAGCGCAACCGGCTGCTGCGTCTGCGCGAACAGCGAGGCCGCGCAGATGAAAAGGACGAGAACGAGCGCACGTTTCATGCGCGGATCATATCGGGCGCGCAACGGGAAGGCGCAGCCGCGCGATACAGCCGGCGCGATCGGCACGGTTCTCCAGCGTGAGCGTCCCCCCGTGCGCCTCCGCTATCTGGCGGCTGAGAACGAGCCCGATGCCGGTGCCGCCGGGCTTGGTCGTGTAGAAGGGAACGAAGAGGTTCGTGCCGCTCGCAACGCCGTGACCTTCGTCGGCGACGGCGATCTCCAGTGCGCGATCATCGGCGGTCCAACTGATTTGCACGCCGCCGCCCGTTTCCAGCGACGCGTCGGCCGCATTGCGCACGATGTTGATGATCAGTTGCTCGAGCTGGTCTGCATCGGCTTCGATCGTCACATGCGGCCCGGCGAGCACCGTGACGCGGATCCGGTCCTCCAGCCGCGCCGCATGCTCGACGAGTGCGCCGGCGTCGACGGGACGAACGTGGGGCGGCGGTAAGCGTGCGAGTTTCGAATACGCCTCGGTGAACCGCGTGAGCGACTCGGCCCGCGAGGCGATGACCTCCAGTCCCCGCTTCACGTCTTCCTGCCAGTCCGCCGGCGTCACTTCGCGCGAGGCGTGCGACAGCAGCGTTCGTGCGATCGATCGAATCGGCGTGAGCGAGTTGTTCAACTCGTGGCTGAGCACGCGAACCAAGCGAATCCACGCCTGCCGCTCCTCGTCGCGCAGCACCTGACTGAGGTCGGTGATGACGAGCAGCGTGTGGCGGTGCCCGCCCTCGCGAAACGTCGACCGCCGCACTCCGAAGCGCCCGCTCCCGCCGGCGAACGACATGTCGACGGTCGGCTCCTCCGATTCGATGCAGCGGAGCAGCTCCAGATCGGCGGCGCTGCGGCCTAGGAGGTCGTCGCCGGCCGCGCCGAGGAGGCGCTGTCCGGCGGGATTGACGAGCCGCAGCCGCTGCTCCGCGTCGAACGCGAACATCGCCACCTCGGTTTCGCGAATGACCGTCTCCAGCAGCGCGGTCGCCTCGAGTCCGCCGAGGCGGCGGCCGTGCAACTGTTCCGCGAGCTTGTTGAACTCGATCGCCAGCTCGCCGATGGCATCCGCGCGTTTCGGCTCGCGCAGCCGGACCGAATAATCCTCCTCGCGAAGCGCGCCGACGAAGCTCGACACCGTGCGAAGCGGATAGATCACGTTGCGCTGCAGCGCACGGAT
>DASYSN010000103.1:0-2641 GCA_036003305.1 Thermoanaerobaculia bacterium | reverse complement strand
GCGCTATGCCCGTTCGAATCGTCGACGCGGGCCCGGATGTACTTTCCGTCAGTGACGATCGACGTACGGTACTGCGCATCGCCGTCCTGGTGCGGCTTTACGTGCAACTCCTTGCCGTCGAACTCGATCGAGTCGAGCGTCACACCGGTCGAGGCGTAGAAGTCGCCGCGCGCGATCGCTTCAAGGATCGACTTCCGGTCGAGCTTCTCGGCGTGCACCATGATCCAGCCCTTGCCCGGCGGCGAGTAGTCGTCGACCTTGGCGTCGCAGTGGAAGTAGTGGGCGTCGTCGACGGCGACGGCGTAAACATGCTTGCCGGCGTGGAGCAACTCGTCCCACATGATTTCGACCGGAGGCACGCGCCCGCCGCCCTGCATATTGACGTGCGGATGACCGCTGGCGATCTCCAGCAGTGTGAATCCGCTGACCTGCGTCATCTCGAGCCCGGTGAACGCCCAGCCGAAGTTCGGGTGATTGATCTGAGCGATCCCGCCGGCTTCACGAACGGCGTCAATGTCGTGCTGCAGCGTCGACACGATCGAGTCGCCATGCTGCGGCGTCACGACCTTCGTAACTCCGATCGCGTTCACGTGCAGCGGCTTCTTCGCGAACCGGTCGGTCACCTCTTCGCCCGGAATCAGCAGCAGCTTGTCGTCCTGCACCGCGGTCACTTTGTTGTGATCGCTGATGATGAGGAAGTCGTAGCCATGCTCCCGGTACCAGCGCACGACGTCCGCCGGCGACGAGTCGCCGTCGCTCTCGGTCGTATGCGTGTGGAGATTGCCGCGATACCAGTGCAGCTCGGCGCCAGCACTCAGCGCAAGAAACACACTAAGCACTACGCACTGAGCCCTAAGCACCAATCAGCGCCCCATGACCTCGGTAACTCTCTTCCCCATGTCGCTCGGCGCCTTCACGACGTGAATCCCCGCCGCTTCGAGCGCCGCCATCTTCTCCGCCGCCGTTCCCTTGCCGCCGCTGATGATCGCGCCGGCGTGGCCCATACGGCGTCCCGGAGGCGCGGTCTGACCCGCGATGAACGCGACGACCGGCTTGGTCACGTGCGCTTTCACGAACGCGGCACCCTCGTCCTCAGCGCTGCCGCCGATCTCGCCGATCATGATGATCGCCTCGGTCGCGGGATCCGCCTGGAACGCCGCGAGGCAGTCGATGAAGTTCGTGCCCGGCAGCGGATCGCCGCCGATGCCGACCGCCGTCGACTGGCCGATGTGCCGCGTCTGGCCGACCGCCTCGTACGTCAGCGTTCCGCTGCGCGACACGATCCCGACAGGGCCGGGCGAGTGAATGTGTCCCGGCATGATGCCGATCTTCGCCTGTCCCGGCGTGATGATGCCGGGGCAATTCGGCCCGATGAGCCGCGACGGCGAGCGCCCTTCCGCGACCGCGCGCGCGTTCGACTTCTTCAGGAAGTCGTGCGCGCGAATCATGTCGTTCACCGGGATGCCCTCGGTGATGCAGACGATCAGCTCCACGCCGGCGTCGGCCGCTTCCATCACCGCGTCGGCCGCGAACGGCGGCGGAACAAAGATGAGCGAGCAACTCGCGCCCGCTTTCTCACGCGCCTCGCGGACGCTGTTGAAGACCGGAAAGCCTTCGTGCGTCGTGCCGCCCTTGCCGGGCGTGACGCCGCCGACGACCTGCGTTCCGTAATCGCGGCACTGGATCGCGTGGAACGTTCCCTCGCGTCCGGTGATGCCTTGAACGATGACCTTTGTGTTCTTGTCAGCCCAAATCGCCATGAGTTCTCCGTACCCTTATCCCGTCATTCTGAGCCGCGTAGACGGCGAAGAATCTCAAGCTGCGTAACTTGAGATCCTTCGCTGCGCTCAGGATGACGGCGACGCACCCTTCGCCGCGGCGACCACTTTCTGGGCCGCGTCTCCCATGCCGTCGGCCGTGATGAGCGGGAGTCCCGACTTCGCGAGGATCTCCTTGCCGAGCTCCACGTTCGTCCCCTCGAGCCGCACCACCACCGGAACCGGCAGGCCGATCTCGCGCGAGGCGCTCACGACGCCTTCCGCGATGCGGTCGCCGCGCATGATGCCGCCGAAGATGTTGATCAGAATCGCCTTCACGTTCTTGTCGCTGAGGATGATGCGGAACGCGTTCTTGACCTGCTCCGCGCTCGCGCCGCCGCCGACGTCGAGGAAGTTCGCCGGCTCGCCGCCCGCGAGCTTGACGATGTCCATCGTGGCCATCGCCAGTCCGGCGCCGTTGACCATGCAACCGACGTTGCCGTCGAGCTTGATGTAGTTGAGGTTGAAGCTGGAGGCTTCGACTTCGAGCGGATCTTCTTCGTGCAGGTCGCGCATCTCGACGACGTCTTTGTGCCGGAAGAGCGCGTTGTCGTCGAAGTTCATCTTGCAGTCGAGGGCGAGGACGTCGCCCTCTTTCGTCACCAGCAGCGGGTTGATCTCCGCAAGCGACGCATCCATCTCGATGTAGCAGCGCATCAGCTTCTGCACGAAGTCGACGCATTTCTTGTACGCGTCGCCGGTGAGGCCGAAGGCGTTCGCCACCGCGCGCGCCTGGAACGGCTGCGCGCCGAGCACCGCGTCGATCGGTTCGCGATGAATGGCGTTCGGATCGCGCTCGGCGACTTCCTCGATCTCCATCCCGC
>DASYSN010000102.1:0-7102 GCA_036003305.1 Thermoanaerobaculia bacterium | reverse complement strand
GTCGGAGGAGTACCTCGAGATCGCGCTCGACCAGATCGATCGCATGTCGCGCCTGATCCTCGAGCTGCTCGACGTGTCGCGCATCGAGACCGGCCGCCTCGAGATCCGGCGCGAGCCGATCAGTTGGCCGAATTTCGTCCGCGACGTCGTGCACCACCACCACACGTCGTTCAACGACCGCCGCTTCCACCTGAACGTTCCGGAGAAGAGCGACCGCATCGTGAACGGAGACCGCGATCGGCTCGAGCAGGTGCTCGGAAATCTTCTGGAGAACGCGGTCAAGTACTCGCCGGAGGGGAGCGACATCTACGTCGTGGTCGAGTACCGCACTGACTCGGTCGTCACCGCGATCTCCGACCGCGGCATCGGCATTCCGGCGGACGAGATCCAGCAGGTCTTCGAGCGCTTCCATCGCGGACGCCAGGTCTCATCGACCAACTACGGCGGCCTAGGCCTCGGCCTCTACATCACGAAGCAGATCGTCGAGCGCCACGGCGGCGCGATCTGGGTCGAGAGCAAGGAAGGCACCGGCACGACGTTCTTCTTCTCGCTGCCGACGGAACACGTGACGGACGCCGAGCCGTTGGAGCAAGCGCATTCGCTGGCTCGCTCGTAACATCACTCGATGATCCCGCTGCTCCTCGCCGCAATCGTCGAACTGCGGCTCGACTACACACGCGTATCGCTGACGAAGACGGTGCGGCACTACACGCAACTCGTCGACGGCATCGAAGTCGCCGGCGGCGAGCGGATCGAAGAGAACGGCCGCGTCGTATTCGACCGCCTCGGCCAGCAGACAAGAATGTCTGCTCTCCATGGAGCGCAGACATTCTTGTCTGCGCGCCCCGCGCTGCACCCCGGCGCCACACCCGCCTACGTCAACGTCGACGGCACCCTCCGCCCCGCCCTGCGCGTCGTCGAATTCGCGCGTCCGATGGAACCGTACGAGCGCTGGTACGACAGCGAGACCGGCGCGCTGCTGCGCGAACGTCCGCTGTTCTACACCGTGAAAGGACGCGTCTTCGACGTCAATCCGGTCGCGAAGCTGAACGATCCGTCGTTGCGCGATCAGAACAACTCCGCGGCCGCGGTTCCGGATGCCGCCTACTCCGTCGTCGACCTGCCCGACCTCGCGCCGGCCGCGCCGCTCGCCGGTCCGAACGCGCAGATCGTCGACGTCGAGGCGCCGTTCACGGTGCACGCCGATCCGGCCAAGCCGCTCGACACGCTCAACCGCAGCCAGCCCGAGTTCGAAGAGGTGAACGCCTACTTCCAGATCGACCGTGCGCAGCGCTACCTGCAGTCGCTCGGCTACGCCGGCGCGCGGAGGCTGGTCGACTACTCGATCCCGATCGACGCCCACGCCGCGAACGGCACCGACAACTCGTACTTCATCCAGAGCAATCCGCCGGGACACGGCACGCTCTACTTCGGCGATGGCGGAACCGATGACGCCGAGGACTCCGACATCATGCTGCACGAGTTCATGCACGCGATTCACAACTGGATCGCGCCGGGTGCACTCTCGGGCGGGTCGTCGTCTCAGGCGGCGGCGCTGGCGGAAGGGCTCGGAGACTACTGGTCGTTCTCCTCGACCTACGACGCCACCCGCGCCACGGGGCGCGATCCGGCGTGCATCGCCGACTGGGACGCGCGCTGCGAAGGCGACGCCGACTCGGAGAACTGCGGCTATCCGGCGGACGCCGACTGCCTGCGTCGCGTCGACTCGACGAAGACCCTCGCCGATTTCAAGAATTCCACCGATCCCGGCACCGAGCACCTGAACGGCGAGATCTGGTCGTCTGCATTGCGCGACATCTTTCTCGCGATCGGAAAAGAGAACACCGACCGCATCGTTCTGGAGTCGCTCTTCGGCATTCCGCCGTCGCCGTCGTTCCACGACCTTGCGCAGCGGATGGTGGAGTCCGATCGTGCGCTGCGCGGCGGCGCCGACGTGAACGTCATCTGCGGCGCGATGACGCTGCGGGGCATCTTCGCGGCCGGCGAATGCGGCGCGCCGCTGAAAGGGGAGTACACCTCCCATCCGGCGCCGATCACGGTTACTCCGATTCCCGACGACGGGACACCGCTTTCGTCGTCCGTCACGATCAACGACCCACGGGCGATCGTGAGCGTCGCGGTACGCGTCGACGTCCGCCATCAGCGCCGCGGCGACCTCGCCATCACGCTCATCGCTCCCGACGGATCTGAGTTCGTGCTGAAGCAGACCTCCGACGCCGATCAAACCGCCGACCTGCACGCGACCTACGGACTTGACGCCGCGCCGGTGGCCTCGCTCACACCGCTCGTCGGCCAGCCCGCGCAGGGGACGTGGACGCTGGTCGTCGTCGACAAGTTTCCCGGCGACGTGGGAGCGCTCGAGTCGTGGAGCCTGCTCCTCAAGCTGACCGGCGACACCACGCTCGCCGCGCGGCCGCAACTCGCCGTGCGGAAGGTCGTGCCGGCGGCCGGCCACCTCACCGGTGCGCTCGGCCGGCAGTACGTGTCCGATCTCTGGCTCTACAGCGCCGGCGGCGGGACCGTCACACTTCTCTTCACCCCTAGCGGCGCGGACGGAACCACGGACTTCGCCGCAATGCCGGTCGCGGTCTGTGCGCACTGCGTGGTGCGCCTCGACGACGTCGTCGTGCAACTCGGCACGACAGGCCTCGGACAGCTCGAGCTCACCAGCGACGCCCCTTTCATCGCCACCTCGCGCACTTACTACCGCGACGCGAACGGCACGCACGGCGACCGAATCGCCGCGCTCGACGTGAGCAACGCGGGAACGTCCGCCGTCGTCGCGCGCAACTACGGCGCGTACTGGAACCTCGGCTTCGCCAACGTGACCGGATCGAGCGGCGTCGTGCGGGTGAACGGGATCGATCACCCGGTCGCGCCATATAGCCACGTTCAATTCGGCGATGCGAGCAATATCGGCGACTTCCAGGTGGTGAGCGGCGGCATCAGCATCATCGCCTATGGGTCGGTCATCGAGAACGACGATTTCGCCGTTTATCGTGCGCTGCCGCGTTCACCGCAGCCGCGCGGCATTCTCGACTTCCGTTCTGTCGGATCGTGGAACGACCACCTCTGGGCGGTCGACGCCACGAATCACATCATCGATCCGCCGCAGGTCATCGTAGGGGTGTTCTTCCTGCCTGGCGCGCCCGCGGGAGGCGCGATTTTCGAGCGGATCGAGCACATGGGCGAGACCGAAAGCGTCTCGCATTTCGAGCCGTCCGGTCTGGATGTCATCGGGCTGGACGCGTCGGAGCCGTTCCGCACGAACGCCGGGGTCCAGAGTCTCAGCGATATTGCATTCAATCCTTTGACGGTCTCGCTTTGGGATGCGCAGGGGAACTCTCTCGGCAGTCTCGTTTTTCCCCGCGGCTCCGGGATCGCAGCAGTCCTGGACCCCCGCGTCGCCCGCGTCTCGGGTGGCGGGACCTTCGCCTCGGTCATCGACAACCGCTCCGGCGACGCGACATTCATTCCGGCGCAATAGTGTTATCGTCCCGCGCCGAGCATGCCCGTAACCCTGCCCGAACCGCATGATCTGAAGGGGCTTCCCCCCAAGCAGCTCGAGGAAGTGATCCGCCAGCTCCGCTCCGCGCGCAACGACATCATGCGTTACGCCGTCTGGAACATCCGCAACCTGACGGACGACGAGTTCAACCGCACCGACGACCGCAAGCTCCTCGGCTACTTCCGGCAGGACCTGCTCGAGACGCGCTTCCTCTCGAAGGGCCGCCGCATCGACATCATCCAGCTCTGGCACTGGTTCGACGATCAGATGTCCGGCACCGAGCCGCTGCTCATCGACCGCGAGGAGCTCTTCCTCAATGTCCACGACAAGGATCTCGACAAAGTCCGCAAGCGGATCGCCGAGATCGAGTCGTTCCTCCCCAGTCTTCGCGGCGACGACCTCGAGGCGTTCAAGCGCGTCAAGTACAAGCTCCGCCGCACCGTGATGCGCCTGACCTACGACCTGCACCACCTCTTCAAACGCCTCGAAAAGTACCGCAAGAACTTCTTCACCCCCGGCACCGCCCCCCTCGCGCGCGCCGAGCGCATCCCCCTCGAAGCCGTCGTCGACATCCCCGAGCCGCCGCCGATCGACGACGCGGACGACGAGTAGCACTTCACTCTGAGACTGTGAGGCCGTACAGCGAGACTGTGCACGCGCGCAGCGAGACTGTACGGCCGTACAGCGAGGCTGTGCGGTTGCACCGCGAGACTGTTTCGGTGTGCAGCGCCACGGCGCGCCTGTACAGTGCCGCTGTACAGCCGCACAGTCCCGCTGTACGCCTGCGGCGTCTCAAAGCGCACGTCGACAGTCCCGATGTGCAGGCCAACACGCTGTCATCCTGAGTCGCCGCAGCGAAGCGGAGGACGACGAAGGATCCGGTGCTGAAACAAGCAGCCCGTCCCAGCTGCGGGTAGCCGGAACGCATGACTTCAGCACCGGATCCTTCGGTGTGCTACGCGGCTCCGCCGCTGCGCCTACCTCAGGATGACAGGCGGGGGGCAGATCTCGCCTTTCTTCCATCCAATTGCGTCTTTCATCAACTTTTCATTGTCGAATACGCAATTAATTTGGGAGAAAAAATCCTCGGACTTACCTACGCCACTTTCGTAAAGCGATGAAGGGACGCAACTAAGCGTCGCGTTACAAACACGTCACCGATTGTTCACATGGGACACTTCCCATCGCTTCGCTATCGTGATCTCGGTCGCGATCGGAAGTCAGAGTGCTGCAGCGCTCATCGCCCAGGCGGGTTCGGCCGAACCCAAGTGGGTAACCGAAACGAATGCCCGAGGTGCGCGTGGCACCGAGGGGATTCGGAAAAAGGAGGCTTCTATGTCGAACACTGTCCCCACTCCCAATTCGACGATCACCGCCGACGCGCTCATCGACCAGTTGCGGACCCTCGGTAGCCAGATCCCCGTTGTGATGCCGATGACCGCGCAGGAACGCCAAAGCGTGCGCAATCGCGGGCGCATGTCTCACGATGTGCTCAAGGCTTCGATCAGCGTCATCGGCGCCGACGGCTTCATCTCACAGGCCGTCGGTCAGCCGCCGGACGCCGTCCAGGCGCTCGTCGACGAGTCGGTGCACTGGCAGCGTGCCGAGGATGAGCTTCGCGCGATGCTGAACGGCGTCGCCGGTGCGAACCTCTTGCGGCAGCAGCGACTCTCCGCTCTAGCCGCGCGGGCATGCGGTATCGGTACGTACCTGGCGAAGGACCCGGAGCACGCCGCTCTGGTACCCCACGTCGAGGAGGTCAAGCGCCTGCGGAAGATCGAGCGCCGGAAGAAGCCGGCCACGACTCCGCAGCTGCCTGCCAACTCACCGGTAGAGGCAAAGTCGTAGAGGTAACCCGGCCGGGCGCACAACGGTGTGCGCCCGGCCACTTCCTCGGAAGAGCTAAATCGCCGCCGGAGCCACGACTCCCTCGGCCACGTTGACGGTCACCGTATTCACAACCGCGCCGTTGACCAGCACCTGCAACTGGTACGTTCCCGGCGCGATGTTCGGGATGGTGTTGTTCGTGCCGGGGATCGCGTACGTGCCGTCGGGCGCGAACGGACGCGCGTAGACGGCGCCGTTCGCGTCGAGGAGGCGCGCGCGGCGGGTGTTGTCGGTGTTCTTCGCCGTCACGACGATCGTGCCGCCAGGCGTGAGCTGGACCGTCTGCGTCGACGGCGAGGTGAAGCGGACCGTCCGCGGCGCGTAATTCATCGCCGCGATCGTCGCGGTGTACTGTCCCGGTGAAAGCGGCAGCGACGTCGACGAGCTCCCGCCCGACAGACCGCGGAACATCGACTGATAGACGTTCCGGCCGCCGGCGTCGAACACGGTGATCGCGGGATTGAGCGGCTGGTTGTCGCGCGCGTCGACCACCGTCAGCGTCACGCCGTCGGCCTTCGCGATCGACAACTGCACCGGCTGCGCGCCGCTGTCGCTGACGACGACGTCCCGCACATCGTTGCCGTAGCCGTCCTTGTCCGCGGTGACCGTGTACGTCCCCGGCGACACCGAGTCGATCGTGAAGTTGCCGCCGCTGTCGGTCGTTGCGGCGCGGGTGGAGATCATTCCGCCCACGCCGTTGTCCTTGCTCTTCACCTGGATGCGGGCGCCGTAGACCGGGTCGCCGCTTCCCGCGTCGGTGACGTGGCCGGTGATCCCCGCGGTCTTGATGTCGATGTCGAACGTGGCCGACCCGTTCACCTCGTAGTGCTCCGAGAACGGGTTCATTCGCTGCGTGTCGAGCACCATCACGTTGTACGCGCCGTTCGTGAGACCGGAGGCGGTGTAGTTCCCGTTCTCGTCGGTCGGAACGGAGACCTGCGCGCCGGCGCGCTCGGTCGCGAAGAAGTTGACGTTCGCGCCAGCGAGCGGCACTCCATCGCGCGTGACCCGTCCGCGGACGATCGTGTTGGAGTTGAACGTGAGATCGACCTGCACCGAAGCGCCCGGCTCGACGTCGATGGTCTGCGGATCGGTCGTCTGCGCGTTGCCGATGCTCCGCATCACGTCCGCGGTGACGCGGACCGTGCCGGTCGGCGCCCCGACGATCCGGTAATTGCCGGACGCGTCGACCGGCGCCTCGCCGTTGCCGTTGTTGTTGCGCGCCGTGACCGTGACGTGCTGCAGGTCGTCGCCGCTGAGGCCGGAGACGTGACCGTAGATCACGCCGCCCGTCTTGAGGGCGATGCGGACCGGCGCGTTGCTGCTGACGTCGAAGTCGGTCACGCTGCCGTCGGCGTATCCCGTCTTTGACGCGGTGAACGCATAGTGCCCCGGCGCCATGCTGTCGAACGTGAACCCGCCGCTCGCGTCGCTCTTCGTGGCGCGGAACCCGCCCGAGCCACTGAGCGCGCTCGTCGCGCGGACGTCGGCATCCGGCACCGGGCTCCCGGCGTCGGTGACCACGACGCCGCTGATATGGAGTCCTGACGAGAGCTGTGCGTCGAGCCGCGCCTCGCGTCCCGAGAGGTCGACGCTCTTCGTCGTCGGCAGATAACCCTCCATCGTGAACGAGAACGACTTCGTCCCCGGCTCCAGCTGATCGATCGTGTAGTCGCCGTTGCCGTC
>DASYSN010000101.1:0-10776 GCA_036003305.1 Thermoanaerobaculia bacterium | reverse complement strand
AACGAAAAAACGGCCGACGAGGGCGGCGTCTCTGCCGTTCGACGGGCCGGTGGACGCGGCGCTGTTCCAGACGCTCCGCGAGTGGCGCCGCAGCGAGGCCGACGAACGCGGCGTCCCGCCGTACATCATCTTCAGCGACCGGACGCTGCGCGAGATCGCGCGCGCGAAACCGGCGACGCTCACTCAGCTCCGCGAGGTGTACGGCGTCGGCGACGCGAAGCTGGAGGCGTTCGGCAGCGCCGTGCTCGCGGTGCTCACAGCATCAGCTTGAGCAGCCAGAGCGCGAACGTGATCGACGCGGCGCCGATCACGAACGCGGCGCAGCGGATCAGGAACGCGAAGAAGTGATCCGCCGGAAGCATGTGCACGGCGCCGAGGAGGTAGTGCCAATCGTGCTCCAGATCGGAGGAGAAGCCGACGAGCGGGAGATCCATGGCGCGGGCGTCGCCGACGTAGCGCGCGAGCTCGAACAGCGAGAACGAGAGCCAGAAGCCGCCGACCGCGACGCCGAAGTAGTCCTGCTGCCGCCGAAAGATCACGATCACGATGATCGGAATGAGCACCTGCATGCCGCTTCCCATCAGCACCATGAGGAAACGCGGCGCCCAGGCGAAGAGCAGGTGCCCCATCTCGTGGAACGCGAGCGTGATGCCGCTGAAGATCGTGCCGCTGTCCGGGTCCCGCAAAAACCGGACGAACGCGTACGAGAGATACGCGAGCAGCAGCGCGCGCGGAATCCACATCCGCCCCCGCGCCCACGCGCGCGCGTCGTCGAGGAGTTGTGTCATTCCGAGCGTAGCGAGGAATCTGGGCGGGTGTGCGGCTCGCGAATCGCGCCACCCGCCCACCCGGATCCCTCGCTACGCTCGGGATGACACACTACAAGAACGATAGTACGCGCTCGACGTGACGCCACTCCGTCGCGCCGTTGCCGATCGCGACGCGGATGCCGTACTTCCCCTTCAGCTTCGTGTGCGACACGAAGAGCTGTCCGCTGGCGTTCATCCGCTCCATGATCGCGGCGGTCTCCTCGTCGGAGCCTTTGCGGAAGACGACGACGCTGAAGCTCTGCGGGGCGAGCAGCTCGACGCCGTCGATCTTCAACAGCTCGTCCGCGAGGCGTTTCGCGAACCCGATCTGGTCGCGGATGACGTTGCGCAGCCGCTCGATGCCGTAATGCTCGAAAACCATCCAGAGCTTCAGCGCGCGGAAACGGCGGCCGAGCTGCAGCCCGTAATCCATGTAATTGATCTCGGCGGTGTCGGGCGTCTTGAGGTACTCCGGAACGAGCGAGAACGTCTCGCGCAGGACGTCCGGCTTGCGCGTGTAGAGAACGCCGAAGTCGATTGGCGTGAAAAGCCACTTGTGCGGATTCGTGACGATCGAGTCGGCGTACTCGACGCCGTCCCATAGCCAGCGATACTCGGGACAGATCGTCGCGGAGCCGGCATACGCGGCGTCGACGTGAAACCACACCTTCTCGCGCGCGGCGATCTCGCCGATGCGGCGGACGGGATCGACCGACGCGGTCGACGTCGTCCCCGCGGTCGCTACGATCGCCATCGGGAGCGCGCCGGCCGCGCGGTCGCGCGCGAGCGCCGCTTCGAGCGCCTCCGGCTTCATCCGGAACGCGTCATCGCTCTCGATCTTGATCACGCCATCGGCGCCGACGCCGAGGGCGAGCGCGCCCTTCTCGATCGACGAATGCGCCTGGTCGGAACAGTAGACGCGGAGCGGCGGGAGATCGCGGCCGGTCATCCCCTTGCGGCGGATGTCGAGGCCGGTCGCCTCGCGCGCGGCCGCGAGCGCGAGGAAGGAGTTGATCGACGCCGTGTCGTTGATGATGCCGAAGAGGTTCGACGGCAGCCCGAGCGTGTCGCGGAGCCAGGCGAGTGTGACGGTCTCCAGCTCCGTGAGCGACGGCGAAGTGCGCCACAGCATTCCGTTCGCGTTCAGCGCGGCGGTGAGGAGCTCGGCGAGGATGCCGGCCTGCGATCCGGTGATCGAGAAGTAGGCGAAGAACGCCGGATGGTTCCAGTGCGTGATGCCCGGCACGATCTTCGACTGAAAGTCCGCGAAGAGCTCGTCGTAGGGACGACCGCTTTCATCGGGCGCAGCGGCGAACTGCTTTGCGATGTCGCCCGGCTGGACGCGCGAGAGGACGTCGTAGTCGTCGATGTTCCCGAGGTAGTCGGCGACCCAGTCGATCATGCGGTGGCCGGCCGCGCGGAACTCGTCAGTGGTCGGGTCGAGCTTCGGCATGCGCCAGATCATATGGCGCGGCGGCCGGCGACGTCGTACATCCGTTCTGGAGGAACGCCGCGTCGAAATCGACGCCGTATCTCCCCTCGGCGTACATCTGCACGATGACCCAGTTCTGGCTCGGCCGCTTCATGCTTCCGTTGTCGAGCGACAGCCAGAACCAGCCGCCGTGGTCGCCCGCGGCGGATGCGGGCGGCAGGATCGCGGAGCTGCTCGGCAGCAGCGCGGTGGCGGGGGTCGAGGCGTCGCTCGAATTCGCGGTCGCGTTGTCATGCTCGTCGAAGCGGATGACGTTCGTATGCGGCAGCGCGAGCTTCGCATTCGCGGCGAAGTCGCAGGGATCCTTCGACGCGGTCGCGATCCCTTCGCGCCAGATCGTCAGATTCGTGAGGAACGACGTCGGGCCGCCTTCGATGTACCGCACTGAGAACGTCGACGGCAGCGGCTGGCGACGATCGCTGCGGTGCGCGTAGCGATCGTAGAACGTGTAGGGGAACGGCGTTGTGGTCGTCGCTCCAGCCGGGCCGCTCTCCGGGATCGCGCGGATGTGCACCAGCGGATTCGAACCGGCGTAGTTGCCCGTATTCGGATCGGGATTGATGCGGATGTACTCGCCGGTGAGGACGTTGTCGTACAGCAGGACGTCGCTCCAGTACTTCGCGTCGAGCGGCGAGGCGTCGGAGCAGCTATTGACGACGTCGAGCGTCATGTAGCCGATCGCGTTCTTGTGCGCCGTACCGACGGGGCACCCGCCCGCGTCCATGACGCCGGTCGTCAGCGCCGACTGGATTCGCTGCAGCAGCGGCGGTGCGATCGAGCCGGAGATGGAGTCGCAGAGCGAATTTTGCAGCGTGTACGGGTTCGCCGAGTTCGACGCAGATGCGCGTCCCGGCGCGCTCGAGGACGACGTCATCGGCAGCCGGCCGCGCACCAGGACTTCGTACAGCGAGACGCTCTGCGCGTCGTAGCCGGTGAGAAAGAGGTTGAACCAGAAGACCGGATACCCCATGTCCGACCACACCGTCGCGCGCACGATCTGCGGCTGCTTCGACGTGTTGACGACGGTCACGGTCGTATTGAGCGCCGTCGTGATCGGCGCGTTGATGTCGACTTCGAAGTACGAGAGGAGGAGCGTCGCGGCGGGGTAGTAGCCGATGTCGCAGGAGGCGTTGTTCTCGATGGAGTAGCTCGTCTGGGCGGAGGCGGACGCGGGCAGGATTGCCGGCGCCACGCAGAGGCAGAGCAGCCAAGCGGCCGCGCGCTTCACTTGCTGCCTCCGACCTGCGGGACCGACGAGACGACGGAGCTCGGCGCGCAGCCGTTCTTCAGCGCGATCGCGTCATACGTCACGCCGTATCGCCCCTCGGCGCGCATCCGCACCGTGACCCAGTTCTGCGAGGAACGCGTCGGAAGCGCGTGGTTGTCGAGATCGATGTACATCCAGCCGGTGAGGCTCGCGCCGAACAGCGGCGGAAACGCGCTGGAGGCGGTGCTGATCGACGACGTGGCCGGCGACGACGGCGTGATCGTGGTCAGCGTCGCGTTCTCGAACTCGTCGAAGCGAACGACGGTCGCCACCGGCATGATCGCGTTCGTCGAGACGCAGCCGCCCGGCGACGCCGCCTCGCGCCAGAAGACGAAGTCGGTGAACAGCGCCGCCGTCCCGCCCTGAATGAAGCGCGACATGAACGACGACGGGAGTGGTTGCCGGCGGTCGACGCGCTTCGCGGCGGCCGGCGTGTAGCGGTCATAGAAGGTGTACGGCAGCGGCGTCGCGGTCCCGGTGCTGCCGCCGTTCGGAACCGCCTTGATGTGGATGAGCGGCGAGCCGCCCGCGAAGTTGCCGATCCCTTTGTCGGGATGCACGTCCTCGTAGTCGCCGGTGAGGACGTTGTCATACCCGAGGACTTGCGAGTAGTAGATCGGGTCGAGCGGCGAGAGCGAAGAGCAGGCGTTGACGAGGTCGATCGTCACGTAGCCGGTCGCGAAGTCGTGCACGCCGCCGACCTTGCAGTCCGACGACGCGACGACGCCGGTCGTCAGCATCTGTTGCAACTGCTCCCTCAC
This sequence comes from Thermoanaerobaculia bacterium, assembly GCA_036003305.1. Lineage (GTDB taxonomy): Bacteria > Acidobacteriota > Thermoanaerobaculia > Gp7-AA8 > Gp7-AA8 > DASXHZ01. The sequence goes on along the minus strand of DASYSN010000101.1, from coordinate 6,447 downwards.
CACGGCTGGCAGTTGGCTCCCAAGCGTCCTGCATGCATCCGCGGCCTGCGGCGGCACGGGAGGGAGCTTGCCGTCGACCAGCACGTCGTAGAGCGAGATCGGCTGGACGCCGTAGCCGCCGAGGAAGACGTTGAACCAGATCGCCGGCTGCGCGAAGTCCGTCCAGATCGTCACGCGCGCGATTTGCTGCGTGCGCGAAGTGTTGATGATCGAGAAGATCGTGTTCGCGGAGTCGCTCACCGGCTTCGCGACGTCGACTTCGAAATACGGGAGGAGCAGCGTGGCGGCGGGAGAGACGCTGATGTCGCAGCTCGCGTCGTTGTCGAGGGTGATGGAGCGCGGCGTCGACAGCTTCGTTGCCGCCGTCGCTCCGGGTACGACGGGCCAGACAATCAGGCCGATGACGCACAGCAGCACACAGCGTTTCATCGGATCTCCGCCTCGTATGCCGTTATAGCATACGCGCGAAGATTCCGAGTGTGTCAACTCGCGCCTTTACCTGTCAGGACCGCCGGAATGGTGCGGAGGAGGATCTTCAGATCGAGCGACGGCGACCAGTTGTCGATGTACTGCAGGTCGAGCTGCATCCACCGGTCGAAGTCGATGTTGTTCCGGCCGCTGATCTGCCAGAGGCACGTGAGCCCCGGCTTCATCGAGAGCCGGCGGCGGTGCCAGCGGTGATACGACGCCACTTCCTCGGGGATCGGCGGACGCGGACCGACGAGGCTCATGTCGCCCTTCAACACGTTCCAGAGCTGCGGGATCTCGTCGAGTGAGAACTTGCGGAGCACGCGCCCGACCGGCGTGATGCGCGGATCGTCCTTCGCCTTGAAGACCGGTCCGGTCATCTCGTTCAGGTGCGCGATCTCGCCAAGGCGTTCGTGCGCATCCTCGATCATCGTACGGAACTTGTACAGCGTGAACATGCGTCCATTCAACCCGATCCGCGTCTGCTTGAAGAGGACCGATCCCGGCGACGTGATGCGGATCGCCGCGGCGATCACCGTGATCACCGGCGCCGCGATGCCGAGGATGCCGAGGGAGACGAGGATGTCGAGCAGCCGCTTGAGCGCGAGCTGCGTCTCGTTCGACGGCGTCGTCGTGAAGGTGAGGAACGGGATCCCCTCCAGCTCTTCGATCTCGATGCGCGCGAGGCGATTCTGGAAGAAGTTCATCGCGACGCGGGTGCGGATCCCCATCTCCTCGCAGAGCAGGAAGATCTGCTTCATCTCGTCGAGCTTCTTGCGGGTGACGGCGAAGACGACTTCGTCGATCGGCTCGTCGAAGGGTCCGTCCTCGAGGATGCGGCGGAGCTCCGGAACGGTGCCGAAGATCCGGAAGTTCGCCCAGCCGTTGGAGAGGTGGTGGCCGTCCGAGACGAAGCCGAGGAGCTTGTAGCCCCAATACTTGTGCGCCTCGATCATCGCGGCGAGGTCGGTGGCGCGGCGGCCGGTGCCGACGATCAGCAGCGTCCGGTAATTGAGACCCTTCGACCGGACATAGCGCGCGAGGATGCGGAGCGCGATCTTTTCGATCGCCAGGAAGAGCGCCGAAAAGATCGCGAAGAGGATGAACCAGGCGCGCGAGAGCTGCCGGATCGGCAGGAGGTACGCCAGCGTGGCGAGGATCACGTTGCCGACCAGGACGATCCGGAGCGTCGTCATTACCTCGCGTGTCAGAGGGATCGTCCGATGGCTGTGGTAGCTGTGGTAGGTGAACAGCAGGACCGACCAGATGATGAGGACCAGCGGGTAGACCTTCAGGTACTCAGTCAGCGGATAGAGGCCGGTGGGGAACTGATTCGGCGCGACGAGGGGGAAGACCGCGTTCCGCAGCGCGAAGGCCGCAAAGAACGCGACCGACGTCAACGCGAGGTCGGCCAGGTAAACGATCCTGTTCACCAGCCGTGCTTTTTGCTTCAGCATCCCGTTCTATCGACTCCGAATCTAGCGAAATTTCGCCGTGCTGTATACGGAGCACGCCGTCGTGGCGTCTAGACGAGCACGCCGCAAGGCGTTAAGAGAGGCGGTCAAACAGGCGCTCGTACGCGCCGGTCACCGCTTCCCACCCGAACCGCTCCGCCGCGCGCCGCCGCGCCCGGTCCCGCCACTCCCGATCCTGATCCGCGCTCGCAAGGCATTCGTGAAGCATGCCTGACAGAGTCTCGGTCCCGCGATAGCGGGCAGACGACGACCGGAGCTGGAAGTAACGGATTGCGTCCCCGCCAACTTCCCGATTCTCGGGAGTGTCGTTCGCCAGGACGAGCCCGCCGGACGCCATTGCCTCGATCAGCGCCGGATGAGTTCCCCCCACCTCGGTCGCCTGAACGTAGACGAGCGCGTGACGCTGCAGCGTCCGGTAATCGGCGCCGTAGAGCGCCCCGGGGAAGAGGACTTTCGGGCTCGCGTGCCGCCTTAGCTCCGCTTCGAGCGCCTTGTCGTACCGCGCCGCGCCGACCATCACGAGCGGCGGCGCGTCCTTCAGCTTCTCGTAGGCGCGGACGACTTCCAGCGGGTTGTTCTCCGGCTCGAAGCGGCTGACGTAGAGGATGTACCGCCCCGTGCTTTCAATACCAAGCCGCTGCCGGATATTCGTGTCCTCCTCGGCCGGAAACTCGGCACCATACGGGATGACCGCCGGCTCGAGGTTGTAGTTCGCCCGGTAGTACTCCGCGATCACCTCGGCATCCGCCACGACGGCCGACGCGAACGTCGCCGCGAACGCCTCCCCCATCGCGTAAAACGCCTGCCCGAGCACGTTCCACTTGCGCCGCTTCCGCTCGATCCCGTCGACGTTGATGGCGACCGGCATCCGTGCCGCGCGAAGCAGCGGGATCGTGAACGCGTTCGCCGCGTTGCAGAGGAGGATCACGTCGAAATCGCGCCGCAACGCATCGACCGCCGACACCAACGTGTGCGTCACCGTCTCGAGATACTTGCCGGGCAAATGCGGCAGGACGATGCGCCTGATCCCGCGCCACTCCGAAACCTCGACACCCCGCAACCCCGCAACCCGGCAATACACCGTCACGTCATGTCCACGATTCACCAGCCGCACACCCAGCTCCGCCGCGAACGTCTCGAATCCACCGTACTCGGGCGGGACTCCGCGGGTGCCGAGGATCGCGAGCCTCATCGGAACCACCGGGCGAGGGCGCGGTCGGAGACGCGGCGGCGGCGCTGGATCTCGCGCCGTTTCGCGAAGATCCGCTTCCGGTTGCGCCAGAGCCAAGGAAACGCAGGGAGCGAGCTGCGCTCGATCGTCAGGACGGCGGCGATGATGACGAGATCGCGCGCCAGCTCGAACGGCGCGTTACGCAGCGCGAGATACAGCCCCTCGTTCTTCATCCGCATCATGAATCGGTTCTTCACCGAGTGCATGTTGATGAACGCCGGCAGCTCGCGGCGCCTTTCCGGCGTCACGGTGCGCACGTGCCACCCGACCGCCTCGGGGACGTACGCCGCGCGCCAGCCGAAGAGCCGTCCGCGCCACGCGACATCCGCATCCTCGCGGTACGTGAAGAAGTCCTCGTCGAGAAACTGGCCGTCGGACAGCGTGACGTCGCGGATGAACGACATCCGGTGCATCGCGGCGGCGCCGGAGACGCCGAACACCTCGCGCTCTTCGCCTTCTTCGATGTCGAAGTGCCGTCCGGTGCGCGTCATCCGGATGCCCTTTGAATCGACGCCCGAGCCGTCGGCGCGCAGTAGCTTCCCCGTCGCCGAACCGATATCAGTCCTCGGTCCTCGGTCCTCGGTCCTCAGATCGGTGCCGTTGCTCATCCGAGGACTGAGGACTGAGGACCGAGGACTTTCCATCGCCTCGACGAGCTTCGCCACGTACTCCGGTTCGAGAAACGCGTCGGGATTCACGAGTTGGACGAACTCGCCCGAGGCACGCGCGATGCCCTGATTGACGGCGCGCGAAAAGCCTTCGTTCGCCGCGTTCTGCAGGATGGTCGCGGCCGGAAATCTCGAACGTACGATCGCGGCGCTGTCGTCGACCGATGCGTTGTCGACCGCAATCAGCTCGATATCCCGAAAGGTCTGCTGTGCGATTCCGTCGAGACAGCGCGGCAGGAATCGCGCGCTGTTCCAGGTGACGAGAATCAGGGAGACTCGCGCCATCGATGGAACGCTTTTCCGAGGACGCTCGCGTACGCGCGCGCGGCGCGGAGCGGCCCCACATTGCGGTGCGCGGCACCGATCAGCGCCGCGACGACCCGCAGCGCCATCCCCGCGATGATCGTCCAGCGCAGCGCCTCCGCCTCGCCGGCGCGCAGCCACTTCTGCGCGTAACGCCACATGTTGCGGTACCAGAGCGCCTGGAACTCCGCGAACGAGAGATGCTCCAGGCTCGCGCCGCCGACGTGCCGCGCCGCGGCCGCGGGGACGACCCACACTTCCTTGCCCGCCGCCTTCAGGCGCGCGGAGTAGTCGACGTCCTCGAACCACGCCGGCGAGAACTGCTCGTCGAGCGGTCCGATCTCGTCGAAGACCTCGCGGCGGATCATGAGAGCAGCGCCGGCCGGCTGTTCCACGCGCTGCGGCCGCGTCAGATCGAGATCGCGGTAGCGGTGCCGCGCCGTCGCGCGCGGAAAGAAGCGCCCGATCGCGAAGATCTCCGCCGCGAGCGATCCCAGCGTCGGCAGCCGCCGCAACTGGAACTCCCGCTGCGAACCGCCATCGTCGTTGGCGAGCAGCGGAGCCGCGGCCGCCGCCTTCGGATGCGCCTCCATGAAGTCGTGCAGGAGCTTCAGCGCTCCCGGCTCGAGCTCGCAGTCGGGATTGAGCAGAAACACGTACCGGCCGCGCGAGCGCTGCACCGCGCGGTTCACCGCGATTCCGAAGCCGTCGTTGTGCTCGGAGCGGATCAGGAGATCCTCGCGGTCACCGATGGCGCGCAGGGTGTCGTCCGACGAGGCGTTGTCGTAGACGATGATCTCGTGCTCGAGGTCGCCGCACGCCGGCGGAATCGACGCCAGGCAGCGGTCGATCCACCGGACGCTGTTCCACGTCACGATCAGGATCGAGAGCTCCTGTGGCTGCGGCGCCACCATCAGTGTGCTTGCTTCTGCCATCGGGTTACCGCATCGACGAGCGGCCGCGTGACCACTTCCCACGCGAACGCCGGCCGAATGCGCTCGAGATTCGTTACGCACCTGGAGTGCAATTCGTCATCGGTGAGGAGGCGCCGGATCGCGTTTGCGACCGCGGGAACGTCCTGCGGCGGAACGACGACCCCAAGTCCTTCACGCTCTACCAGTTCCGCAGCGAATCCCCTCTCTGTCGCGACGACCGGCACGCCCGCCGCGATCGCGTCAAAGAGTCTGGTTCGGATCGCGAAGTTCGCCTCGGTCGTCGGCCGGTGGAGCATGATAGCGGCTTTCCCGCCCCGCAACCACGACAATCGCTCCCGATAAGGGACCCACCCCGGATTCGCGTCGACATACGGCGCTCCGCTCGCGAGGAGTCGCGAAAAACGGTCCTCGCGCCGGCGTTCCACCACCTCCTGGTTCGGCCTCGAGCGGCCGAGGAAGAGGAGCCGGCAGCGGAGGCCGTCGCGATTGAGCTGCACGATCGCGTCGATGGCGGTCTTCGGATCGAGCCACTCCCACACTCCCCCACCCCATACGACGACGTTGTCGTGCACCGGCGGGCAGCTCCTCACCTCGGACATGTCGATTCCGAACGGCACGACGATCCACGGCACGTCGCACCACTGGAGCTGTCCGTAGAACGCACGCTGCTGCGGCGCCGCCGCGATGAGGAGGTCGGCGTGCGCGAGGGCGAACTGCAACCGCGTCCACTCCGCCGCGAGATGCACCCGCTGCCGGACCGAAGGTGCGGCCCCGTACAGCTCCCGCAGCTCGAGCACGGTGGGGTCGAACATGTCGTAGATGATCTTCTGTCCCCGCCGCCGCTTCCAGAACCCGCGCGCCGGCTGACCGATCAGGACGTCCGCGCGCCGCACCGCGTCCGCGTTCCCTTTCCGGTCGACGATCGTGACGTTCACGCCCGGAATCTTCGCCAGCTCCCGCGCGAAGTACGTGACGCGGATGCCGGGCCCGGCCATCCGCTCGCCGACGACGTCGGGCGTGGTTACGACGACTTCGAACACAGTCCCGCGATGATCCCACGAAGCGAGCTGCGCCCTCGTGCCAGCAGGCGCAGGTCCTCGGCGAGGAGTGCGCCGAGGCGCCCCGCGCCGCGATGCATCTTCGCGACGCGGTAGCGATTGCGCGTCCGGAGGTACCGTGCGCGGGAGCCGAGGCGCGAGGCGGACTGCGAGCCGCGGTGGGTCGCTTTCACGACGGGGAGGACGAGCAGCTCCCACCCCTGCTCGCGCAAGCGTGCCGACAGCTCGACGTCCTCGTAGTATGCGAAGAAACCCTCGTCGAAGTGCAGCAGCTCGCGGCGATAGAGCGTCGCCGTCGCGGAGACGCCC
>DASYSN010000100.1:0-6051 GCA_036003305.1 Thermoanaerobaculia bacterium | reverse complement strand
CCGAACATCAGTTGCCGCACGAAGCGCGCGACGTCCGTCTGTTGGAGGACGTCGACGCGCTGCGGGGTGATGCCGACGCCGGAGGCGCCGAGGGTGGTGTGAAGTTCGGGGTGCGTGTTGAGACCGCCGTGCTGGCCGGATGCCGTTACCGGAGTGAAGAGCGGACCCGCGCCGCTCTGTAGCCCGAATCGTGGATATGTGTAGGCGACGACGTCGCCACTCTTCGGATGTGAGGAAGGGCCGCGGCGTTCCACGCGCTCGAACACCGGCGAGCCGTCCGGCGCGCGCAGGTTGGTCAGGACGCTCACGACGTCGGCGTCGCCGCTGAAGCGATAGAGGTGCGCGACGCTGCCGTTGACGAACGCGCGCCACCCGGGCGGAAGGATCGGGTCGAGGCGCACTTCGACATCGGTCGGCGCGAAGCCGTGGTCGCCGGTGATCACGATCGCATCGCGAATCGGATCGATGGCGGCCGTCAGTGCTGCGACCGATCGATCGAACGCGGCGTAGGCGCGTTGCACCGTTTCTCGCTGCGGGTCGACGTCGTGCGCGAACTGATGCTGCGTCTGGTCGAGGACCTGGTCATACGAGAGCAGCAGATCGAACTGCATCCGCTTCATCGAGAAGAGCGTCACGTTCGTGAGATAGGCGGCGAGCCGGTCGACTTCGTCCGAGAACGTCGCGGGATCGATACCCTCTTTGCCGGCGAGCCAGTCGCGCGCGCTCAGCTCATCGGCCGCGGCGGGGAGAAAGCCGAGATTCGCTTCGAGCGCATCGCGGAACGAGTCGGGATGCGCGTCGGCGTGCGCCACCGGCCCAATGTAGACGGTCACTGATTCGAGTGCCGGATCGGCGCGCATGACCTTCGACCAGCTTCCGTACAGCCCATCGTCGAGGTGCGTCGACAGCGCGAACCAGCCGGTGGCGTCGATGCGGCTCTCGCCGCTCCGCGACTCGACATAAAACGTGTCGTAGTTCGTGACGTTGTCGTTCGTCGTGTCGTACGCCGCCAGGTCGAACGCTTCGCGCGCGCGATCCGGCACGCTCCACTCGATCCGCGCGCGCATCACGGGACTGAATGACGGGTGGCGCGGCGCCGGCGCTCCCCACGCCGGCGGGAGCCATTCGGCGTGAAAGTCGTCGCGACGGAGATGGACCATCCGCGAGCGCGTCATGTTCGCGCTGTAGGCGATGCCGAAGTCGCAACTGCGGCGCGGCGAAAGCCAGTCGAGGAACGGGAACTGGATGCAGCCGGTGCGTTTCCCCGCATTGCGCGCGACGTCGACGAGCGTGTCGCCTTCGATGTCGGTGACGAGTCCGCGTGCGATCTGTTCCGGCCGCGTGCCGGGCTTGTGAAACTGGTTCGAGACGATGCCGGTCTTTTCGGGCGGCAGCCCCGTGAGGATCGCCGCATGCGTCGACGACGTCAGGGTCGGGTTCACCGGGACGACGCGCGTCGCATGCGCGGTCATGCGCTGAAAGGCGGGTGCGGACGCGGCGCGATCCGCCGAGAGGCCGTCGAACGAGACGAGGATGACTCGCTGCGCAGCGTGCGCCGTCGTGAGCCCCGGCGGCGGCGGAGGCGTTTGAACGGGCGCCGGCGCGGGCGCTGTGGCGGCGCAGCCGGCGAGGATCAGCGCAAGCGGCGCGAACGCACGCTTCATTTCTTCTCGAGGCTCTTTCGCACCCTGTCCCTGTATTCCTTCGCCTTCGCCAGCGTCTCAGGGATGTTCACCGTGAGCACCTTCCGGTCGCGCATCAGGATCTTGCCGTCGCAGATCGTCGTGGTCACGTTGCTGCCGTCGGCCGCGTAGACGAGCGCCGACTCGACCGAATAGACCGGCTGTGTCTTCGGCGTCTGGAGGTTTACGACGATCACGTCGGCGCGTTTGCCCGTTTCGAGCGTGCCGATCTTGTCGGCGAGGCCGAGGGCGCGCGCGCTGCCGATCGTCGCCATCTCGAGCACGTCATGCGCGCCGAGCGCCTTCGGGTCCATTCGGCCGACCTTCTGCAGCCGCGCGGCGCTCGCCATCTCCTCGAACATGTCGAGGTCGTTGTTCGAGCCCGCGGGACCGTCGGTGCCGAGGCCCAGCTCGATGTGCGCGGCGCGCATCTGGGTGATGGGAGCGATGCCTGAGGCGAGCATCATGTTCGACTCGGGGCAGTGGACGACGCCGACCTTCTTCGCGGCGAACTTGTCGATCTCTTCTTTCGAGAGCCAGACGCCGTGCGCCGCGACGACGTCATCGCCGAGGAATCCGATGCTGTCGAGATAGTCGCCGGGGGTGAGGCCGTTGTGCTTCGCCTTGATCTGTTCGAGCTCGTTCTGCGTCTCGGAGACGTGGATGAGGATCGGCGCGCCGAGCTCGGTCGCGAGCGAACGCACCTGGCGCAGGTGCTCCTCGGACACGGTGAACGGCGCGTGCGGCGCGAGCGCGGGGGTGATGAGGCGGTCGCCCTTCCACTGCTTGACGTAGGCGCGGACGTATTTGACGGCGTCGTCCCACGTCTTGTTGTCGGCGACCGGGAAGTCGATCATCGTCTCGCCTAGAACGCCGCGAAGGCCCGCAGCCTTCGTCTCGCGCGCGATGTCCGACTCGAAGTAGTACATGTCGGCGAACGTCGTGGTTCCCGACTCGATCATCTCCGCCGCCGCGAGCCGCGTCCCCCACTTCACGAAGTCTCGGCTTACGTTCTTCGCCTCGGCGGGGAAGATGAAGTTCTGCAGCCAGTCCATCAGGTCGCGGTCGTCGGCGATGCCGCGGAACAGCGTCATCGGGACGTGCGTGTGCGCGTTGACGAGCCCCGGCATCACGGCGGAGCCGCGCGCGTGGATCGTCGTCTTCGCGGTGTACTTGCCGTCGACCTGCGACGACGGACCGACCGCGACGATCTTGCCGCCGCTGATGACCACCGAGCCGTTCTCGATGTCGGGCCCGGCCATGGTGAGGACCGTGCCGCCGGTGATGAGGATGTCGGCGGGTTTTGCGGCGAAGAGGAGAGGCGAGGCGACCACGATCGCCAGCGCAAGAAAACAACGACGAATCATCGATTTCACTCCAGAGAAAACGAGAATGGGTGAGGGAAGAGCTCGGAAAGTTTGTAGTCGACGCGTTTCGTGCCGAGGTTTGTCAGCGCCACGTCGATGTCGCCGCAGTACTCCCACATCAACTGACGGCACGGACCGCACGGCGTCCCGGGCTCGTCGCTCTGCGTGATCACCACGATCGCGTCGAACTCCCGCTCGCCGGCCGCCAGCGCCGAGAGCAGCGCCACGCGTTCCGCGCAGACGGTCAGGCCGTACGTGCAGTTCTCGACATTGCAGCCGCGGAAGACCTTGCCGCCCTTCGTCCGCAAGGCCGCTCCGACCTTGAATTTCGAGAACGGCGCAACCGCGTTTTCGCGCGCCAGCCTCGCCTCATTGATGAGGTTTTGATCAATAGACATGGAAGTGGACATAGGAGGGGTAACTTAGCACACCGCTACGACCGTCGCTCCAGCTCCTCGTATACGTCCCGCCACTCCATTCCCTCATCCACCATCAGCACCGACAGGTGATAGACGAGGTCCGCGATTTCGCTGACGAGGCGCTCGCGGCCCTGACCTTTCGCGGCGATGACGACTTCCGTCGCCTCTTCGCCGACCTTCTTCAGGATCTTGTCGCGGCCTTCGTTGAACAGGTACGCGCTGTACGACTTCTCCGGCCGCTTTTCGTAACGGTCGCGAAGGACGGACATGAGGCGGTCGAGCGGGAGCGGAGGGACGCCTTCGAAGCAGGAGAAGGAGCCGGTGTGACACGCCGGGCCGGCCGGCTCGACGGTGACGACGAGGGCGTCGCCGTCGCAATCCTCGGCGATGTGAACGACGCGTTGCGTGTTGCCGCTCGTCGCCCCCTTGTGCCATAGCTCATTGCGCGAGCGGGACCAGAACCACGTCTCGCCGGTCTCGCGCGTCTTGGCGAGCGACTCGTCGTTCATGTAGGCGAGCGTCAGAATCGCGCCGCTCTTCGCGTCGCGCACGATCGCGGGAATGAGGCCATTCGCATCAAACTTCACCATCGAACCGGAATCCCTTCTGCATCGAGATAGCGCTTCACGTCGCCGACCGTCAGCACGTGATCGTGAAACAGCGACGCGGCGAGCACCGCACGCGCGCCGCCCGCCTCGATCGCATCGCGGAAGTGCTCGAGAGTCCCGGCGCCGCCGCTCGCGATGACGCTGATCTTGACGCGTGCCGTGACGGCGCGGAGGAGCTCGATGTCGAAGCCGGAGCTGGTGCCGTCGCGATTGACCGAGGTGAGGAGAATCTCGCCGGCACCGAGGCGCTCGGCTTCGACGCACCAGTCGACGGCGTTCACGCCGGCCGGCTCCTTGCCGCTGCGGACCATCGCCTGACCGTCTTTCGCGTCGCACGAGAGGACGACCGCCTGCACGCCGAACTCCCGCGCGCAGTCGGCGATGAGCTGCGGATTGCGGAGGGCCGCGGTGTTGATGGCGACGCGATCGGCGCCGGCGCGGAGCAGGTCGCGGAAATCTTCGACCGTCCGCACGCCTCCGCCGACCGTCAGCGGAATGAACAGCGCCTCGGCGACGCGGTGTACGGTCTCGAGCGCCGTCCGGCGCCCGTGGTCGGTCGCGGAGATGTCGAGGATGACCAGCTCGTCCGCCCCTTCCGCTTCGTAGCGTTTCGCGCATTCGACGGGATCGCCCGCGTCGCGGATGTCGACGAAGTTCACCCCTTTGACGACGCGGCCGTCGCGGACGTCGAGACACGGGATGACGCGCTCGGGAATCGCGGATGGCATCGCCGCGCGCGCCCGGGCCTCGGCGAGATCGATCTTCCGATCGAGCAGCGCTTTTCCGATGACGCAGCCGCTGACGTTCGGCAGGCGCGCGAGCGAGACGACGTCGCCGATCGTGGAGACACCGCCGCTCGCGATGATGTTTGGCGCGGACAACTCCCGGTACATCGCAAACGACGGTCCGCGCATGACGCCGTCGCGCGAGATGTCGGTGATCAGGATCTCTTCGATCCCGCTCTCGCGGATCGACGCCAGCACTTCGGCGAGCGACCGTTGTGCGTCGCGCTCCCAACCTGCGACGCGGACGATGCCGTCGCGCACGTCGACCGCCGCGATCACCCGCTCCGCGCCGACGGCGTCGACGATCGCGCGCAACGTGTTCGGCGAATCCGCCGCCACCGTGCCGATGACCACTTTCTGTGCACCGCAGTCGAGCCAGCGTCGCGCGTCGTCGACGGAGCGGATTCCGCCTCCGACCTGGACGCGAAGGTCGCGCGCGGCGAGGCGGGCCACGTTGTTGGTCTCGACCGGCGCGCCGCTGCGCGACCCCTCGAGGTCGACGATGTGGAGGCGCGAGCCGCTTGGGACGTTCAGCGACTCGAGCACCGCTTCCGGCTCGCCGTAAGCGTGCGCGGTCGCGAAGTCGCCGCGGGTGAGGCGGACGACGCGTCCGCCGAGGAGGTCGAGCGACGGGATTACGTCCATGCCACGAAGTTCCTCAGGACGCGGAGGCCCGCCGTCGACGACTTTTCCGGATGAAACTGCACGCCGAACACGCGGCCGCTCTGCACGGCGGCGGTGAACGGCCCGCCGTAATCGGCACGCGCGATCTCGTTCGGCGCGTTCGACGCGGCGTAGGAGTTGACGAAGTAGAACGACGTTCCGGGCTCGATTCCGTCGAAGAGCGGCGAACCGTTCGCCGTGACGCGGTTCCAGCCGATCTGCGGGACCGGGAGCGCGCCTTCGAACTTTTTCACCTCGCCCGCGACGAGGCCCAGGCCGCATGTGACGCCCATCTCGTTCGACGTCTCGAAGAGCGCCTGATGGCCGACGCAGATGCCGAGAAGCGACGCGCCGTTCTTCACGGCGTCACGGATCGCGTCATCGACGCGGTTCTCTTCGAGCCAGCGCATCGCCGCGATGAAGCTGCCGACGCCGGGCAGCACGATCTTTTCCGCGCGCGCGATCGCCTCCGCATCGCGAGTGACCTGCAGCGACGCCCCCGCCGCGCGCAACCCCCGCGCAATGTT
>DASYSN010000099.1:0-3437 GCA_036003305.1 Thermoanaerobaculia bacterium | reverse complement strand
AACCATACGTACGTAACGATCGAGCGAGCGTAAACGTTTACGCCTGACACAAGAGTTTTACTTCACCTTCGTGCCAGCGGGCACAGCAGCATCGACGCTGAGCAGCGACGGTTCGCCGTCGATCGACGCCGCGAGGATCATCCCGTTCGACTCGATGCCCATCAGCTTCGCCGGCTGGAGGTTGGCGACGATCACGATCTTTCGCCCCACGAGCTCTTCGGGCGTGTACTTCGTTGCGATTCCCGCAACGATCGTCCGCTCCTCCTCGCCCGTGAATACCGTCATCTTCATCAGCTTCTTCGACTTCGGCACGCGCTCCGCCGCGCGGACTTCGGCTACGCGAAGATCCGTCTGGAAGAACTGGTCGATCGTGATCTTCGCCATGTCGGGTGCGGCGGCCTGCGTCGTTTCCTGAGCCGGTTCTTTAGCGGGCGGCGCCGCAGGCTCCTGAGCGGGTACTTGCTCCTCCACTTTCGTTCCTCCGATGTATTGAGCGGTGTCGGCGCGCGGAAAGATCGGGTCGGTAACGCGAACGGGAACACCGTTCGCCAGCCCGCCCCACTCGAGGTCGGCGGCCGAGATGGCGTCGGGATCGGCGCCGAGGCGCGCCAGCGCCTCCCGCGTCGTGTCAGGCATGAACGGCGCCACCATCACCCACACGATCCGTTGGGCTTCGAGCGTGTTCCAAACGACGCGCGAAAGTGCCTCGTCCGCGCCGCCTTCCTTGAACATCTTCCACGGCTCGCGCGAGACGATGTAGCCGTTGATCGCGACGAGCAGCCGCCACGCCGCGTCGAGCGCGCGGTTGAACGCGAGGTCGTCCATCGCCGCGAGGTACTCTGGCACGATCTGTTTCGACGCGCGAAGCAGGTCGTTGTCGTTGCACGGCGTCGGTGGCGTCTTGCCGACGAAGTACGAATCGCTCATCTTGATCGCGCGCGAGAGCGTGTTGCCGAGGTCGTTCGCGAGGTCGGCGTTGTAGCGTCCGAGGAACGCTTGATCGGAATAGTCCTGGTCCTGCCCGAACGTCATCTCGCGCATCAGGAAGTAGCGGAGCGGATCGGGACCGAAGTCGCTGATGATGTTGTCCGGCCGCACGACATTGCCGAGCGATTTCGAGATTTTCTGCTGATCGCGCAGCCACCATCCGTGCCCGACCACTCGCTTGGGCAGCGGCAGGCCGGCTGACATCAGGAACGCCGGCCAGTAGACAGCGTGGAAGCGGATGATGTCCTTGCCGACGAGGTGCATGTCGGCGGGCCAGTAGTGATCGAGCTTCTCGTGATCGCCGCTCCCGAAGCCGAGGGCCGAGATGTAGTTCGTGAGCGCGTCCATCCAGACGTAGATGACGTGATCGGGGAACGCCGGGAACGGGATGCCCCATTTGATCGATGTCCGCGAGATCGAGAGGTCTTTCAGTCCCTGCTCGACGAACGACATGACTTCGTTCAGGCGCGTCTGCGGAAAGACGAAGCCGGGATTCGCGCGGTAGTGCTCGAGCAGCGGCTTGGTGTAGCGCGAGAGTTTGAAGAAGAGGTTCTTCTCGGTCGTCCACTCGACCGCGTGGCCGTCCGTGTCCTTGTTGTCTTTGACCTGGTTCTCCGGGATGAACGTCTCTTCGCTCTGGCAGTACCAGCCGGAGTGCTCGCCGAAGTAGATGTCGTCCGGCATCCGCTCCTGGATGCGCCGGATCAGCTCCAGCACTCCGACGCGATGCCGTGCCTCGGTGGTGCGGATGAAGTCGTCGTGCGAGATGTTCAGCTTCTTCCACAGCTCGTGGTGGTTCGCGACGACACGGTTCGCGAGCTCGATCGGCTCGATCCCTTCCTTCGCGGCGCTCCGCTCGATCTTCTGCCCGTGCTCGTCCGTCCCGGTGAGGAACCAGACGTCGTCGCCCATCCGGCGGCGGTGGCGCGCGATCACGTCCGCTACGACGTTCTCGTACATGTGTCCGATGTGCGGAAGGTCGTTGACGTAGTGGATCGCGGTGGTGATGTAGAACTTCTTACCCATGAGGGAGCGTGATTATATGCATCGCGCTCCCTCCCGGGCATTCCGCTACTTTCCTGGCGTTCCACCTTGAAAGAGCGTGGCGATCTCGTTGATCTTGAAAAGGAAGCCCGCGAAGATGCGGAGGTCATCCGGGCCGCGGCCGCCGTTCAGGTGAATGCCGGCGTAGAAGGGGATGGGATTCGATCCGAGACCCGGTAGGCGGAAGCCGGCGTCCAGCACGAGCCGGTTTGCGTTCTTGCGACCTGCGAATTCCTCGAACTTGCCATACGAAATCTCGATGAAGCGGATCGGAACGATGTTGTCCTGCTCGTGGTACGGAGCATCGACCTTCGTTTGATGATGGGTGAAGCGCAGTCCGATCTGGCCTCGCGTAATGGCGCTGTCACCATTTGTAGAGAGCGTCGGCCGCGTGGTCATCCCGATTTTTCCGAAGACTCCGAAGCGGAGAGCGTCCGTTGGGTAGTCGGTGAGCTCCGACGTTGGGGTGTAGCTTGCCCACGCATCCGGCTGGTAGACGGCGAATAACGAACCGGAGAACGCCTCGTCGAACCCCTTCGGTTGTTTCGAAGCGTCCGTAATCTGTTGGCCGTTCGCATCAATTGGCTTTCCGAACGGGAAACTCGAGAACTCCATGTCAACACCGGTGTGCCAGAGCGATCCGGTTGCGAGCCTCCCCGGGGGAGGAGCCTGGTTTCGGTGATACCAGAGCGTGTCGAACGTCACGCGGGCGAGGGGTGCCGTCTTGTCGAAGCCCGTGCTCTTCCCGTTGGTGTCGTAATCGTTGGTGAAGGTCGAACCGAGGAATAGTTCGGTAAACAGACGCCGGCTGTGGAACGTGTCGAACTTGCGAAGGCCACTGAGCGTGACCGTTCTCTCCCCGAGCGCGACTTCTTTTCCATCTGCGTCGAGCGGATCGATGCGCAACTCGACCTCGAGGTTTTGCCCGGTTTCGACGGAGAACTTCGCGATGCCGGAAGTGTCGGTCGTGAGGTCGACCGAGTTGTGTCGAGTTTTGTCGTCACTCTTGAAGAGCTGTGTATCCACGCCGCCAACGACGGTGACTCGGACCTGCTCGAACATGGCGGGCTTATCGCCGCTGCCGAGCGCAGTGATGATCATGCCATCGGGATAGACGGTTCGTGGCGTTATCTGTCCCAGCTTGTTATCGATCGACACCTTCTTGATGATTAGCCAGGAGAACGTCGCCGTGACACCGCCGCCCTGTGGCGTCACGTTCACCACGACATCCGTGTTTTTGTCGGCAGGCTTGACGCTCACCGTGGCCGTGCCGTCGGAAAGCGTCGTGACGTTGATCTTTTTTCCGGTTGGAGTCTTTTCGCCGGCCGTGCCGATCGCGGTAGAGGCGTCGACCTCGATCACGAGTGCTGCGTTCGGAACCTTCTGGCCATTGGCGTCTTTCGCGA
>DASYSN010000098.1:0-4212 GCA_036003305.1 Thermoanaerobaculia bacterium | reverse complement strand
GCCATTCAGGGCGGCACCGTTGCGGCCAACTCGACGGTTCCCAACATTCTCCCCTCCGTCTCGTGGAACGGCATCTCGGGTCTGAAATGGCATAACATCGATCCGCGCATTGGCCTCACTTACACGCTCGGAGCCGACAAGCGGACGCTGGTCCGCGCGTCGTACAGTCGCTACGATGATCAGCTCGGTGGCGCAACGCTCTATAGCACTTCGCCGGGCGCGTACAACTATCTCTACTACTACTTCAACGACCTCAACGGCGACAAGATCGCACAGCCGAACGAGATCGATACGTCATTCCTGGCCAATTCCGTTGGCATCGACCCGAACAAGACGACAGTGGCGAACCAGATCTATCGCTGGGGCCCGGGCATGAAGGCTCCGACGACCGACGAGGTCGTTCTGGGTCTCGAGCGTGAGGTCGTCACCGATCTCAGTCTCGGCGTGAACGGCACCTACCGCAAGCTCAACGATTTCCTCTGGAACCAGCCGGAGAAGACGCAGGGCGCGGGGGACTACTACACTTCCGCTGACTACGTTCTCAACAGCACCCCGGCGGTCGCAACCCTCCCGAACGGCTCGCAGGTTTCGATCCCGTACTACGTTCTGAAGCCCGGTGTTGCACCGCCGTTCTATTACGTCATCAACAACCGCCCCGGGTACTACCAGACCTATCGCAGCCTCGAGTTCACTGCCACAAAACGCATGTCCAGTCGTTGGATGCTCCGCGGCAACCTCACGCTGCAGGACTGGAAGCAGCACGTCAGTTCCTCGGGCATCATCGATCCGAGCCCGATCCGCGGTACCACGGGCTGCACCGTTTGTAATAACGTTGAAGTCCTTCAGGGCTCCGGCACCGGCAGCGGCGCCAAGGGCGGCGTCTACATCAACTCGAAGTGGGCCTATAACCTCACCGGCGCTTACCAGATCCCGGTCATCGAGACGAGCCTCGGCTTCAACGTCACCGGTCGTCAGGGCTACGCGATTCCGTATGCGTACCGGGTCACTCTGACGGATGGCGAAGGGCAAAAGCTACTCCTGGCTGAGAACCAGACCGACGCCTTCCGTCACCCGAATCTGACGGAAGTCGATCTGCGACTCCAAAAGGACCTCCACTTCCAGCGTGTGGGCCTGACGCTGTCGGTCGACGCGTTCAACATTCTCAACGACCAGACGGTTCTCCAGCGCGACGTGACGCGCCTGAACCGCTCCACGTCGAACAACATCACGGAACTGCAGTCGCCGCGCGTGTTCCGCCTCGGCGCCCGCCTCAGCTTCTAAGATCAGTCCACCCGCATCACCGAAGCCCGCCGGGGAGATCCCGGCGGGCTTTTTCGTTTGATATCGTCTGGAAGACACGCGTTTTCCACCGCGTTCTCACCCGGCGAACGAAACTGATCCATTTGGAGGATTGATGCGCAGGTTCACTACATACATGACGGCGTTCGTCGCCGCGCTCGCTCTCGCACTCACCGCGACGGCGCAGGTCCGCGGCACCGGCCGCCTTGGGGGACAAGTCATCGACAAAGCGACCGGCAAGCCGATCGCGAATGCCACGGTCACGGTCGCCCTTCCGAACGGAAGCACCCAGCCGATCATCGCCACGACCGACAAGAACGGGCGCTGGAGCGCTCTCGGCCTCGTGAACGGCCTTTGGAACATCGACATCGCTGCGGCCGGCTACCAGACGAGCCGCGGCACGGCCAACGTCAGCGAGATTGAGCGGCTCCCGCCGATCAAGACGGCGCTGGCGGCGGAAGAGAAGCAGGAAGCCGCGGCTCCGGTCGCGACGGCGAGCCCGCTCATTCCGAAGGAGGGGGTCGACGCGATCGACGAAGCGCAGAACCTCCTCAAGCTGAAGGCCGGCGATCCGAATCCGGCGGGCGGTACGGTCACTGCCGCCGACGTGAAGGCGAACTCGGTGAAGGCGGCGGCCGACCTCGAGAAGGCCCTCCCGATGATTCCGGCCGACAACGACAAGGTCAAGACGACCCGCATCCAGGTGCAGGAAGTGATGGCCCAGGCGTACTACAAGGCGGGCGATCTGCCGCACGCGATCTCGACGCTCGAGAAGCTGAACGCTTCCGATCCCTGGACGACACCGGACGCGAATCAGAGCCAGCGCCAGATCCTCCTCGCGAACCTCTACCTCGAAAACGGCCAGCTCGATCAGGCGAAGGGCCTGCTCGACAAAATGCCGCCGAGCACGATCACCGATCCGACCGTCTACACGAACGTCGGCATCCTCTTCCTGAACAAGAAGAATCCGCACGACGCGATCACGTACTTCACCAAGGCGGTCGACCTCGATCCGAAGCGCGAGGACGCGTACTACTACCGCGGACTGGCACACGCGCAGCTGAAGCAGACCGCCGACGCACGTGCTGACTTCCAGCAGGTGATCTCGCTGGCGCCTGACTCGGGCGATGCGAAAGACGCGAAGCAGATGCTCGACGCGTTGCCGAAGAAGTAGATGAAAACCAGAGGTTCGGGGTTCGACGTTCGAACCTCGAACCTCGAGCTTTCGTTCTCCGAATGACTCGGTTCCGCCTCCTCCTCATCGCGATCGCCGCGGTCATCGTTGCGTCTGCCGGGTTTTTCGTATGGCGGCGCACCGCGCTGCCGGGCGCGTCGAGGTCGACGCCGGTCATCCTGATCTCGATCGACACGCTGCGATCGGATCACCTCCCGGCGTACGGCTACAGCGCGGTGTCGACTCCGAACATCGACGCGTTGCGTGCGGACGGGATCCTCTACGAGCGCGCGTACAGCCATGTCCCGCTCACGCTGCCGTCCCACACCTCGATCCTGACCGGCCTGTTGCCGGCGGATCACGGCGTCCGCGACAACGTCGGTTTCCGCCTCGTCACGTCGATTCCGACCGTGCAGGAGGTCCTCAAGAAGAACGGATACGCGACCGGCGGCGCCGTCTCGGCGTACGTGCTGCGCCGCGAGACCGGCATCGCGCGCGGCTTCGACTTCTACGACGATCAGGTCGAGCCGATCGGACCGTCAAAGGTGATCGGACGCGTGCAGCGGCAGGGCGGCGAGACACTGCACGCCGCGGCGAGCTGGCTCGACGCGCAGAGCGGAAAGCCGTTCTTCTTTTTCCTGCACCTCTACGATCCGCACACGCCGTATCACGCGCCGGAGCCGTTCTTCAGCCGCTACCAGAACAAGTACGACGGTGAGATCGCATACGCCGACTCGGTGGTCGGCGATCTCATCGCGAAGTTGAAGCAGTCGGGCGTCTACGATCGCGCCCTCGTCATCCTTCTCTCCGACCACGGCGAGGGATTGAACGAGCACGGCGAAGAGGAGCACGGCATCTTCCTCTACCGCGAGGACCTCCAGGTGCCTTTGATCGTGAAGCTGCCGCGCGAGTCGCAACACGGTGCGACCGTGAAGACGCCGGTCGAACTGGTTGACGTCTTCCCGACTATCCTCGAGCAGACCGCCACTCCGATGCCGGCCGGACATCACACCGGCGAGTCGCTGCTGGCGTTCCTCAAAGGCGGCGGACACGACCGGCCGATCTACTCCGAAACGTTCTATCCGCGCTTCCACTTCGGCTGGAGCGATCTGCACTCGCTGATCGAAGGCAACGAGCATTTCATCCGTGCGCCGCAGGCCGAGCTGTACGACCTGTCGAGCGATCCAGGCGAGAAGAAGAACATCCTCGACCAGGACCGCCGGTCGTACGTGCGGATGCGCGAGACGATCGAGCCCTTCGTCCGCGAAGCGGCGGCGCCGTCGAACATCGACCCCGAGGATGCGGCGAAGCTCGCGGCACTCGGCTACGTCGGCTCGACCGTCGACACGCACGCGGGGCAGAACCTTCCCGATCCGAAGACGACGATCGGCGTGTTCAATCAGATCCGGCAGGCCTACACCTGGTACCGCAACGGGAAGGAAGACGACGCGCTGCGGCTGACGAATCAGCTCCTCGCCGACAACGCGCAGATTACGGATCTGTGGGATCTGAAGTTCAACATCTACGACAAGCTCGGGAAGAAAGCCGAGGCGATGGCGGCGGCGAAAGAAGGGCTGCGGCACGCGCCGACATCGATTGCGCTGCTGTTCGACGTCGCCACGAGCGCGCTCGCGTTGAACGATTTCAACACGGCGAAAGAACACGTCGAGATCGCCATGAAGATGGAGCCCGGACGGGCGCACGAGATCCTCGGCCGCATCGACGCGGCGGAGGGCGAC
>DASYSN010000097.1:0-12609 GCA_036003305.1 Thermoanaerobaculia bacterium | reverse complement strand
GCGCCGTCGATGAGCATGAGGACGCGGTTCGCGAACGGGTTCTCGCCGAAGCCGCGGATGTCGATCGTCTGCGTCATCGGGTTCCAGCGGACGTTGACGCCGGCGACGAGGCGCAGCAGGTCGGGCACGGAACGCGCCCCCGATTCCGAGATCTGCTTCGCCGTCACGACCGTGACCGCGCTCGGCGCCTTCGAGATCGGAATCTCCGTCTTCGTCGCCGCCTCGACTTTGAGCTGTTCTTCGCCGAAGAGCGTGACTTCGCCGATCTTTTTTTGCGCCTCTTGGGCGAGCAGTGGTGTCGCGACGATTAGCGCGAAAATGAGCGACCTGCGCATGTGCAAACCTCGGCATCCGGCATCCGCTATCCGGCATCCGCGTTTATGCCGGATGCCGCATGCCGGATGCCGGCTTCTCAGTGTGGGAGACCGAATAGATAGTAAACGAGACACGCGGCCGCGAGCACGATCGAGCCGGCGTGGATCTCCCGGACGCGGCCGGCGAGGAGCTTCATGATCGGGTGGACGACGAGGCCGGCGGTGAGGCCGTTCGCGATGTTGAAGGTGAAGACCATCATCGCGATCGTGACGAACGCCGGCACGAGCTCGGTGAAGTCGTCGAACTCGATGCGGCGCACGGCGTCGAGCATCAGCGCGCCGACGGCGATCAGCGCGGGGCCGTACGCGAAGCGGAGCTGCTGCAGCGGCTCGACGAGCGGGATGAAAAAGAGTGAGATCGCGAAGAGCGTCCCGGTCGTGATCGCGGCGACGCCCGTTCGCGCTCCGTCGCGGATGCCGACCGCCGACTCGATGTAGGCACCACTGGTCGACGTCCCGACAAGGCCGCTGAAGATGCACGAGATGGCGTCGACGATCATCGGCTTCTCGATGTCGGGGAAGTTGCCGTCGCGGTCGAGCATCCCGCCCGCGGCGCCGACGCCGACGAGCGTGCCGAGGGTGTCGAGGAAGCTCATGAGGACGAGCGTGAGCAGGATCGGCAGGAACGACAGCTTCAGGACACCCGCGATGTCGAGTTGCAGCGCGATTGGCGCCAATGAGTAGTCGCCGCGGAACGGAATCGCGAAGAGGCCGCGCGGCGTTTTCGCCAGGCCGAGGAGCACGCCCGCCGCGGCGGTGGCGACGATGCCGATGAGGATCGCACCGCGTACGCGCCGCTGAAGCAGCGCCATGATCACGATGAACCCGGCGATCGCCAGCAGCACCTCGGCGCTGCGCAGGTCGCCGATCTTCACCGGGACGCCGGTGCCGGTCGTCACGATGCCGGTCTCCGTCAGGCCGATGAACGCGAGAAAGAGTCCGATGCCGGCGGCGAAGCTGTGCTTGAGGCTCGCGGAGATCGACCGCGCGAGCCATCCGCGCAGTCCGACGAGCGTGATGACGAGGAAAAGCACGCCGCTGACGAAGACGGTGCCGAGACGCTGCTGCCACGTCACGCCGAGGGCCGCGAGTCCGAATGCGATGAACGCGTTCTCGCCCATGTACGGCGCGACGGCGATCGGGCGGTTCGCGTAGACGCCCATGAGGATCGAGCCGACCGCCGCCACGAGGATCGTCGCCACCGTGCTCGCACCGACCGGCAGCCCCGCCGCCTTCAGGATCGCCGGGTTGACGACGATGATGTACGCCATCGCGAGAAAGGTGCTGGCACCCGCGAGTACGTCGGTGCGAAACATCAATGGCATTATGCCGGGTATGAAGAACGATCAGTGGAACGAGGTCGACGAATACATCGAAGAGACGATCATCGGCAGCGACGACGCGCTGCAGGCGGCGCTCGACACGAGCGCTGCCGAGGGGCTGCCTGCGATCGCGGTGTCCGCGGCGCAGGGAAAGTTCCTCCATCTCATCGCGCACCTGATTCACGCGCGCTCAGTGCTCGAGATCGGCACGCTCGGCGCGTACAGCACGATCTGGCTCGCCCGCGCGCTACCGAAAGACGGCCGCCTCATCTCGCTCGAAGTGAACGCGCATCATGCCGACGTCGCGCGGAAGAACATCGCGCGCGCCGGTCTTTCGTCAGTCGCCGAGGTCCGCCTCGGCGCTGCTTTGGAGACGCTGCCGACGCTCCGCGATGTGGCGCCGTTCGACGTCTTCTTCATCGACGCCGACAAGGTGAACATTCCCGAGTACTTCCGCTGGTCGATCGACCTCGGACGCAGCGGGAGCGTGATCATCGTCGACAACGTCGTCCGCGACGGGGCTTTGTCCGACCCGAACACGAAGGACGAAGCCGTGATCGGCGTGCGGAAGCTCCACGATCTGATCAAGTCGGAGCCGCGCGTCACCGCCACGACGATCCAGACGGTCGGCATGAAGGGCTACGACGGTTTCACGATTGCTTACGTAAATTGATTCATGGCCCTGTCCCGCGCTGTCGCGGTTCTCCTTCTCCTCGCCGCCTTCGACCTCAGCGCTCAGGTTTCCGACGATGCCATCAGCACCGACCCGCCGGATCCAACCTCGGCTGATTCGGTCACGCTTCTCGTCAAGCAGGTTGGATCGTGCCCGCCGTCGCCAACGCTGACGCGTGATGGATTCAACATCAACGTCACGCTGCACGGCGGTCCGTGCCTCTATCCTCCACTCCTGATCACCTGGAAGCTTGAGCTGGGAACCCTCGCGCCCGGTTCATACACCGTCAATGTCGGGTACTCCGGCCAACCCTCGTCGGACACCATGACCTTCTTGGTTCTCGACGCGAATGCGAACGTCATCGTCTCTCAGTCCATCGGCTCGACGGCTGGCGGAACCCCCGTCGACGTCGTCGTCAGCGCCCCGCAATGTCTCAACCAACCGCCGGGAGTCTGTCCTACGCCGGCGATCACGTTCGACGGCATACCGGCAACGAACGTCGTGCTCGACGAGCAGGGGCACATCCACGCGGTCACGCCGCCACACGCGGCCGGCGCGGTGCTCGTCAAAGTGGTGGTGAACGGGCTCACGAATTCGTCATACGCCTTCCGGTACATCGACCCCGCGGCTCCTCCTTCGCCGAAGTTCTACGACCGGGCGTTGATCCCGGTGATCTTCAACGGACCGGGTGCGTTCGGATCGAACTGGGTGACCGAGCTCTCGCTCCGGAACGACAACGCCTTCACCGTCGAACCGTGGCGCGCGATCGGCGGCAAGGCGGAGCTCGTGCCGAGGCAACCGCTGCTCTTCAGCGGCGACGCGCCGGGCGGTCTCTTCGTCGGCATTCCGCTTCAGGCATCGGCGTCACTCGCACTCCATGCCGGCGTTCGCGACACGTCCCGCGCCGACTCCGAGTGGTCGACGGAGATCCCGATCGTCCGCGAGAAGCAGTTCTCGACGACCGGAATCGATCTGCTCGACATCCCGGCCGACCCGCGTTATCGGACGATGCTGCGCATTTACAGCACCGAGAATCCGGTGTTCGCTTACAACTCGCAAGTCCACGTCATCGTCTATTCGCTCGAGAACGGCGGGATCTATCGCTCTTTCTTCGCGTCGCTCAACAACGGCAGCGGCTGCACCGACGCGGGGTCGTGCGCGGAGCATCCGTCGTCGGTCGCCGTCCCGGACGTCACCGCGGGCAATTTCTCCGGGCGGGTGGGCGTGGAGATCCAAAGCACGCTGCCGATTTGGGCGTTCGCCACGGTGACGAACAATGAGACGCAGCATGTGACGATCGTTTCGCCGCGGTAGTCACGGGGGAACCCCTCATCCGCCTTCGGCACCTTCTCCCCTCTCACGAGGGGAGAAGGGCACTCGATCGAGGCTTCTCGCGAGACCCATGTTCGAGTGCCCTTCTCCCCCGGTGACGGTGGAGAAGGTGCCGAAGGCGGATGAGGGGGCTGGCGCCGCGCCTACCCCTCAACCAGCGCGAGGAACTCGTCCTCGGTGAGCACTTGGACGCCGAGGGATTTGGCTTTGTCGAGCTTGGAGCCGGCGGCTTCGCCTGCGACGACGTACGAGGTCTTCGACGACACGCTGCCGGAGGGTTTGCCGCCTTCGCGCTCGATCAGTTTGTGGATCTCGTCGCGTGAGAAGCGGGTGAGCGTTCCGGTGACGACGACGGTCTTGCCCGCGAGGCGCGTGCCGGTGGCGGTGGCGATGTGTACCGGGGCCACGCCGGCGCGCTGCATCTTTTCGATGCGCTCGCGGTTCGCGGGGACGTCGAAGTAGAAGCGGATGGAGTCGGCGAGCTTGGGGCCGATCTCCGGCGTGTCGATCAGCTCCTCGCGCGTGGCGTTCATGAGCGCGTCGAGCGACCGGAAGCGCTCCGCGAGCACCTTCGCCGCCCGCTCGCCGACGAAGCGAATACCAAGAGCAAAGACGAGGCGCGACAGCTCGTTGGTCTTCGAGCGCGCGATGTTCTCGATCAGCTTCTTCGCCGACTTCTCCCCCTTGCGCTCCAGATTCGCGACCTGCTCCTCGGTGAGGTCGTAGATCGACGCGTAGTCCTTCACGAGCCCCGCGTCGAGCAGCGCCTGGACGGTCTGCCAGCCGAGGCCTTCGATGTCCATCGCCTTGCGGCTGCCGAAATGCGTGATCGACTGCAGCACGATCGCGGGGCAGCCCTGGTTGATGCAGCGGATCGCGACCTCGTCCTCGAAGCGGTGGAGGGGCTGCGCGCAGACAGGGCAGTGCGCCGGCGGCTCGAACGGCTTCGACTTCGGCCCGTGCTCCAGCACCTCGACGACCTTCGGGATGATGTCGCCGCCCTTCTCGACCATGATCGTGTCGCCGACGCGGAGGTCCTTGCGCGCCAGCTCGTCGAAGTTGTGCAGCGACGCGTTGACGACCGTCGTCCCGCCGAGCGGCACCGGATCGAAGTGCGCGACCGGAGTAACGGCGCCCGTGCGGCCGACGTACAACAGGATCTCGCGGACCGTCGTCTTCGCCGCTTCCGGCGGGTATTTGAACGCGACCGCCCAGCGAGGGACCTTCGCGGTCGCGCCGAGCTCGAGCTGCTGCTCGCGGCGATTGACCTTCACGACGACGCCGTCGATCTCGAAGTTCAGGTCGTGGCGCTCTCTTTCGATCTCGCCGATGAATTCGAGCACCTCGTCGACGTCGCGGAAGAGGCCGCGGCGCGGGTTCACGGGCAACCCGAGCTTCGTCAGGAAGTCGTATGCCGCCCATTGCGAGTCGATGCGCAGATCGTCGATCGAGACGACGTGATAGACGAACGCCGACAGCCGCCGCTGCGCCGTGAGCGCCGGTTCCTTCTGGCGCAGCGTTCCCGCGGCAGTGTTGCGAGGGTTTGCGAACCGCTCCTCCTCGTCGAGCGCTTCGTTGATCTTGAGGAAATCACTCTTCGAGATGTAGATCTCGCCGCGGACCTCGAGGCGCTTGTACTTCGTGTCGATTTTCAGCGGCAGCGCGCGCACGGTGCGGACGTTCGGCGTCACGTCGTCGCCGCGCACGCCGTCGCCGCGCGTCGCGCCGCGCACGAGGACGCCGTTCTCGTACAGGAGGTCGATCGAGACGCCGTCGATCTTCAGCTCGGCCTCGTATTCGACCGACTCGATGCCGAGGCCGCGCTTCACGCGCTCGTCCCACTCGCGCAACTCCTCGACCGTGTAGGCGTTCTCGATCGAGAGCATCGGCGGATCGTGAATGACCGTCGCGAACGACTCGATCGCCGCACCGCCGACCCGCTGCGTCGGCGAGTTCGGATCGAACAGCTCCGGATGCTGCGCCTCCAGCTCCTGCAGCCGGCGGAGCTTTTGATCGAACTCGAAGTCGCTGATCTCGGGGGCGCCTTCGTAGTAGAGGCGGTTGTGGCGGTCGAGCTCTTTTCGGAGCTGTTCGATCTGTTTCTTCGCGTTCACGCGGGGGTATTAGAAATTGAAAATTGAAAATTGAAAATTGAAAAAGACGCCTTCGTTTTCAATTTTCAATTTCTAATTTTCAATTTTCGTCAGATACCGCGACCGATTCACCTCGCGCTCGAGGAAACCCATCAGCAGCAGCCGCGCGTCGAGGAGTGCGAGGAAGTCGCGGCGGCCTTTGACGAGGTTCAGGTTGAGCGCGACGAAGCGCATGCCGCGCGGCGTGTCGTAATAGACGATGAGGCGATCGCCGCCGATCATCTGCTCCGTGCCGCGAATGCTGCTCCAGGCGATGACGCGCGTTCGCATCTGATGCAACGGCCGCAGCGTGATCGTCTCATCCCCCACCTCGGCGATCGGCCGCCGCGTTCCGAGCCATACCTTCAATCCGCCGAGCCAGAGCGTCCCGACGTAGACCCAGACGAAACGTTCTCCGATCCAGCCGTAGCGAAGCTGAGGGTTTGCGGCCAGCGCAATCAGAATCGCCGCCGTGACCACCGCGGCGACCAGGACGATGGAGGCGCCGGCGCGGCGGACCCATGGGCGGAAGAGAAATAGACGCATTGAAATCAGCAGAAGAACCCTATAATCTGTAACTTAGGGGTACACGCTCCAGTTCGGTATACGGCATGCAATATCAAGGACCGGACACGATGGCTGGCGCCAAACTTGACGGAAGCGGCCGAAAGATTCTCGTCATCGACGACGATCTCGCGATTCGCGTTCTGCTGCAGGCCGTTTTGCGGCGAATGAAATTCGAGGTCGAGCTCGCGGAGGACGGAGCCGCGGGGCTCGAAAAGATCAGCAGAGACGGGCAGTACGACCTCGTGCTCCTCGACCTGATGATGCCGAAGCTGAACGGCTACGAGTTCATCGAGCGCGTCGGCGCGCGGCTCGACGGCTCCAGGCCGCACATCATCGTCTTCACGGCGGCGGGGAAGCGCGGCGTCGACAAAATCCCGGAAGACTCGATCTGCGCGTCGATCCTCAAGCCGTTCGACCTCGACAAATTCATCGAGATCATCGGCGAGTGCCTCATCGGCGCTCACGAGACGCACCCACTTTCCACTCGATCTGGTGGATGATCCCGAGGAGGATCGTCGCCTCGCGCGCGTCGAGGTCGGCGCGCGCGGCGATCGCGCGCAGGTCATCGTAAACACGGTCGGGATTGTTGTCGTGAAGGAAGCCGGCCTCCACGAGCAGAGCCTGCGCGCGCTCGTGCAGACGCTCGATCATCGCGGCGGAGGCGAGCTCGCGCTCGCGCGGGGCGCGCCGCACCTGCGACAACGCGAAACAGAATGCGCCGACGGCCTGCGCGAGGTTCATCGTCGGAAAGTCGGGGTTCGTCGGAATGCTCGCGGTGCGCTGACACGCCATCACCTCTTCGCGCGTCAGGCCGCTGTCCTCGCGTCCGAATACGAGCGCCAGCGTCTGATTTTCGCTGAGTGACGCGAAGAGATCGGCGACGTCGAATGGCGTCATGTCGGCCGGCGTAGTCCGGCCGCGCATCGACGTCGTCGCGACGGTGACGTGAGCGTCGCGGATGGCGTCGAACAGCGTCGGAGAGAACGCCGCGCGCTGCACGACGTCGTCCGCGCCGCTCGCCCACCAGCTCGAGAGCGGCTGCAGTTCCGGATGTTCGCCGGCGATC
The DNA here is from genome assembly GCA_036003305.1 of Thermoanaerobaculia bacterium. Taxonomy (GTDB): domain Bacteria; phylum Acidobacteriota; class Thermoanaerobaculia; order Gp7-AA8; family Gp7-AA8; genus DASXHZ01. The sequence continues at coordinate 5,143 of DASYSN010000097.1, read as the reverse complement.
GCGAGCGACTCGAAGCCGAAGTTCTTCATCACGCGCGCGGCCGCGCCGACGTTGCCCGCTTCCTTCGGCTCGACTAGGACGATGCGGAGATTCGGCGTACCGCCTCCAGCATCGCGTCGATGTGCCGCTTCTCGGTCGCCGGATTGATGACGGTGATCCGGAGGACGCGGCGGCCCTTCAGCATCGTCGACGTGATCCACGCTTCACCGCTGCGGATCAGCTCTTCGCGCACGCGGTGATTCAGCTCATCGGTCCCGCGAACGCGGAAGCAGAAGATGTTGAACGCCGGCTCGTGCATCGCCTCGAGGTCGTCCGACGCGATGACCCGCTCGTACGCGTACCGCGTCACGTCGGTCACCTTCTCCAGCGCCGCCGCGAATCCTTCGCGGCCGATCATCTTCACGGTCAGCCACAGTTTGATCGCGTCGGCGCGCTTGGAGCACTGGATCGTCATCGCGCCGATGTTCTGCTGTTCGCGCTCGGCGTGGAAGAGATACGGCGCGTCGGCCTCGAAGGCGCGGCGCAGCCAGATGCCGTCGCGCACGAAGACCGCGCCGAGGGAGAGCGGCATCCAGAGCATCTTGTGGGGGTCCCAGGCGAACGAGTCGGCGCGATCGAGCGCCTTCACGAGCGGCGCGAGACGGTCGCTGAGGAGCACCGAGGCGCCGTGGGCGGCATCGACGTGCAGCCAGACGTCGCGCGCGGCTTCGCGAATGGCGGGGAGATCGTCGAACGCGCCGGTCGCGGTTGACCCGGCGGTGGCGACGACAGCGAGAACGTTTTCGCCGTGATGGCGTAGCACGGCGCGGAGCTCGTCGAGGTCCATCCGGTGCTCGTCGTCGGTCTCGATCTTCTCGACGTCGTCGATCCCCATGATCGCGGCGGCGCGTGCGACGGAGTAGTGCGCGTCGGCCGAAGCGACGATCACCGGCCGCTCGCCGCCGTGCTCCAGCCACCACGCACGCGCGGCGAGCAGCGCCGTGAGATTCGCCGCCGAGCCGCCGGAGACCGCGGTACCTTCCGACTCGGCGGGATAGCCGGCGAGATTCGCCAGCCAGCCCATAGCCTCGCGCTCGATGACAGTCCCGATCGGGCTCATCTCCCAGACGGCGGTCGAGTTGTTCAGCGCGGAGATGACGAAGTCGGCGATCACCGCCGGCGCAAACGGCGGGCAGACCTGGTGGCCGATGTACGACGGGTGGTGGAGCTGGATCGACTTCTCGGCGACGAGCTTGACGAGGTCCGCCGGCGAGGGCGCCGGCGCCACACTGAGACTCACGAGATCGCGCAGCTCTTCGAACGGCGTCCACTCGACGACGGGACGCTGCTCGACGCTCGCGACATGATCGAAGATCACGTCGACGATTTCGTGAGCCAGGCGGCGCGCTTCGTCACCGAAACGTTCGATCGTCATCGGCGCGCGATTGTAGGACACTGCGCCGATGGAAACGCCGGGCGCCCTGCGCGCGCTGATTCTCCTCGCGGCAGGCGAGCTGATGGCGATGGGGCTCTGGTTCGGCGTCTCCGCGGTCGCGCCGCAGATCGCCGGCGAGTGGCACCTCGACTCCGGCACGACGGCGTGGCTGACGCTCTCCGTGCAGATCGGCTTCGTCGCCGGCACGCTGCTGAGCGCTCTGCTCAATCTCGCCGACGTGATCAGCGCGCGGCGGCTCTTCGCGCTGACGGCGTTCCTCGCCGCGATCGTGAACGCGCTCCTCGCCGCATTCGTGCATACGCCGGCCGCCGCGATGGTGCTGCGCTTCCTCACCGGCGCGTTTCTCGCCGGCGTCTACCCGCCCGGCATGAAGCTCGTCGCCACCTGGCTCCGCAAGTCCCGCGGCCTCGGCCTCGGCGTGGTCGTCGGCGCGCTGACGCTCGGCAAGGCGTCGCCGTATCTCGTCAACGCCTTCGGCTCGTCGAACTGGCGCGAGAACGTCGGCGTGGCGTCGATCATCGCGGCGTTCGGCGCGCTCATCGTGGCGCTCTTCGTCCGCGAAGGTCCGTACGCGCTGCCGAATCAGCCGTTCGACTTCTCGCAGGTGACGCAGGTCGTTCGCAATCGCGGCGTGCGGCTCGCCAACTTCGGCTACTTCGGCCACATGTGGGAGCTGTACGCGATGTGGACGTGGATCCCCGCGATGATGCGCGCGAGCATCGCGAAGAGCGGCGACAAGCCGGTGCTCGCCGAGATCGCGTCGTTTCTCGTCATCGGCAGCGGCGCAGTCGGGTGCGTCGCCGCGGGCCGCCTCGCCGACCGTATCGGACGCGCGGTCGTGGCATCGACCGCGATGGCGATCAGTGGCACCTGCTGCCTCGTCATCGGCGCGCTCTTCGGCGGATCGCCGGTCGTGCTGCTGGTCGTCGCCGCGATCTGGGGCGCGACCGTCGTCGCCGACTCCGCGCAGTTCTCCGCGTGCGTGACGGAGCTCGGCGACCCCCGCTACATCGGCACTGCGCTCACGATCCAGACCTGCATCGGCTTTCTGCTGACGATGGTCACGATCCGCCTCATGCCGGTGCTCGTCGACCGCTTCACCTGGCACTACGCCTTCGCCGCCCTCGCAATCGGCCCGTTCCTCGGCATCATCGCAATGCTGCGGCTGCGACGCCTACAATTGCAGCACACATGAAAACGATCGCAGCGGTTGCCCTGGTCGCGGTCTCTCTTTCCATGCACGCGCAGGAGCACGAACATCATCACGAAATGCTGGGGAGCGTCTCGTTCCCGATCTCGTGCGCAGCGGGAACGCAGGAGCCGTTCAATCGCGCGGTCGCGCTGCTTCACTCGTTCGCGTACGAGGACGCGGAGCAGGCGTTCACGGAAATCGCGACGCGCGATCCGAAGTGCGGCATCGCATGGTGGGGCGCCGCGATGACGAATTACCACCCGGTGTGGCCCTCGCCCTACTCGCCTGCCGAGCTCGCGCGCGGAATCGCGGCAGCGCAGAAGGCGGAAGCGATCGGCGCGAAGACGCCGCGCGAGCGCGCCTACATCGACGCGATCGCCACGTTCTATCGCGACAAGAACGCCCGCGCCTATGAAGACAAGATGGCGGCGCTCACTGCCACATATCCCGACGACGACGAGGCGGCGATCTTTTACGGACTGTCACTCGTCTCCCACGGCATGTCGATGCCGACCGACAAGACGTACACGTATCAGAAGAAGGCGGCGGCGATCTTCAACTCACTCCTCGTGAAGCATCCCGACCATCCCGGCATCGCGCACTACCTGATCCACAGTTTCGACTACCCCGCGCTCGCGCCGCTCGCGCTCAACGCTGCCTACGCGTACGCGAAGATCGCCCCCTCCGCTCCGCACGCGCTCCACATGCCGTCGCACATCTTCGTCCGCCTCGGCATGTGGGACGAGACGATCGCGTCGAACATCCGCTCCGCCGACGCCGCGAAAGCGCACGCCGTCGATCTCCATCCCGGCACGATGGCGTTCAACTCGCTTCACGCGTACGACTATCTGACGTACGCGTACCTGCAGCGCGGCGAGGATGCGAAGGTCCGCAAGCTCGTCGACGAGGTCTCCGGCATCAAGTCGGTCGATACCGAAAACTTCGCGGCCTACTACGCCATCGCCGCGATCCCCGCGCGTTACGCCGTCGAGCGCCACGACTGGAACGATGCCGCCGCGCTCACCGTGCGTCCCGACTTGCCGTGGGACCGCTACGCGTACGCCGAGGCGATGACGTATTTTGCCCGCGCCCTCGGCGCCGCGCGCGGCGGCAATCCGGCGCGTGCACGGACGGACGTCGAGCATCTGGCCGCGCTCCGCCAGAAGCTCCTCGATCAGCACAATCAATATTGGGCCGATCAGGTCGACGTCCAGCGCCGCGCTTCGGAAGCATGGATCGCGTTCGCCGACGGCCACCGCGACGAAGCGCTGACCGCCATGCGCTCCGCCGCCGACCTCGAGGACTCCATGGACAAGAGCCCCGTCACTCCCGGCGCGATCGTCCCCGTCCGCGAGATGCTCGGCGAGCTTCTCCTCGAAACCAACCACCCCGCCGAAGCGCTGTCCGAGTACGAGAAGTCCCTGACCCAGTCCCCCAACCGCCTCAACGCCCTAACCGGCGCCGCCCACGCCGCCCAACTCGCCGGCGACCGCACAAAGGCCGCGACGTACTACGGGCGGGTGGCGGGGTTGCTGGGGAACGGTGGCTAACGCAGACGTCGCGTTGATGAGGAAACTCGACTGGCCGCCTGCCGTTGTTTGCGAACGGCTCGGTCGAAGGACCTTTTCACTTCACCTGGCAGTTCGATCCGCGCGAAGTTTTCCTCGGGGAACAGGTAGTCCTCGCCTGATTCGTCGATGACTCGCAGCAACCCCTCGGAACGCGCATCTTCGTCCCGAACGGTCTTATAGATCTTCCACACCTGCAACGATGCCTCGTTCCCTTCGTTATCGATGCAGACCACAGCTTCGGAAGCGTCGTTGCGATTCATTTGAGGAGTTTCTTGATCTTGAAGTCTCGTCTGCCGATGCCGTGCGCTTCGTACCAGTGAATCTCCGCCTCTCGAATGTGGCCCGTCCGCAAGATGCGAACGAGTGCGAATCCTTTCATCTTCCGCCAGCGCCCTGCACCCCACCGTTTTCGCAGCAGTGGAAGAATCCGAATCTGACGACCCGACGCGATCGTTTCGATCTCGCGAAGTTCGTGACGATGTCAAACTTGATGCGGAGATCGTAACACCCGTAGCGCGTTCAGGTCCCAAAACGCTGCGCCGCCCGGAGCTTCGCGCGCTCCGCTTCGGTCTCGCGGTCGCGCGGCTCGGCGGTGGTAACGAGCGCGTCGATCAGGTGGCGCGCGACGTGGACGACCTCTTCGATCGCGCGGTTGAACGCTTCCTCGTTCGCATTCGACGGCTTGTTGAAGCCCGAGAGCTTGCGGACGAACTGGAGCGAGGCGGCGCGGATCTCCTCGTCGGTCGCGGGCGGCTCGAAGTTGGAAAGGGTCTTGATGTTCCGGCACATGGCGAAATCCTACTCGTCCAGCGGCACGACGGGGTTGTACGCATGCATGACCGCGGCCCACGCAAGGAAGTAGCGGTCGCGAGGGACGCGGTAGCGGCGCGGGAAACGGTCGCCGTTGGGCCGATCGTCTTCGAAGATGTAGACGTAGCCGCCTTC
>DASYSN010000096.1:0-6557 GCA_036003305.1 Thermoanaerobaculia bacterium | reverse complement strand
CAGCGCCTTCACGTCCACCACTGCGTTACGATCTTTTCGGGCCATCGAGTTCTTCTCCTGTTCGTTTTGTTTTGGCGAATCGAACTTACAGGAGATCTCCTTGGCCTTTCTCTTTTTGCAGAACTATCCGGACACTACCCGTCCTCAAGCCGGAACGTAACGAAATACGTACCTCGGTCGGTCGTCCAGTGCGGCAATCGCCTGCGACGAATTTGAACCGTTCGACCCGAGTAGAGCATTGCGACCGAGGCTACCTCGGAAGATACGGTCTACGCTGAGTAGCGCTCCGCATCCGTGTGGCGCGGGCTTTCTAGCCCGCCGCCCGTTCCCCCGCCCACCGGGGGCGGGGGCTAGAAAGCCCGCGCCACACGAGAGGGAATGTCAGAATGTTTCCATCGGTGGAGGGACGCATGATCACGATCCGCAGAGCTGAGGAGCGGGGGCACTTCGATCACGGGTGGCTCAACACGTACCACACGTTCTCGTTCGCCGATTACTACGACCCGGAGTTCATGGGATTCAGGACGTTGCGCGTCATCAATGAGGATCGCGTGCAGGCGAACAACGGGTTCGGGACGCACGCGCATCGCGACATGGAGATCATCTCGTACGTGCTCGAGGGGGAGCTCGCGCATCACGACTCGATGGGGAACGGCTCGATCATCCGTCCCGGCGAGGTACAAAGGATGAGCGCAGGAACCGGCGTCACGCACAGTGAGAAGAACCCAGGGAACGAACTGGTGCACTTCTACCAGATCTGGATCCTTCCGGAGCGGCGCGGCATCACGCCTTCGTACGAACAGAAACGGTTCGACGACGACGAGCGCCGCGGCAAGTTCCGCGTCGTCGCGTCGCCGGATGGGCGTGAAGGTTCCGTGACCATTCACCAGGATGTCGTGCTCCAAACGGCGCTGATCAATGACGGCCCGATCACGTACGAGTTCGCGCCGAACCGCTACGGGTGGCTGCAGGTGGCGCGCGGAGAAGTGGAAATCGGCGGTGAAAAGCTCGCAACCAGCGACGGACTCGCGATCAGCGGCGAACGATCGCTGTCGATCAGCGGCCGCAACGCCGAGGTACTGTTGTTCGATCTGAACTGATGAAGCGAGCGGAAAAGGCCCGGCGCATCGGCGCGATCCTCGATGAGCTCTACCCCGCGCCGGGCATCCCGCTGTCGCACCGCGATCCGTTCACGCTGCTCGTCGCCGTCGCATTGTCGGCGCAGACGACCGACGCGCAGGTCAACAAAGTCACGCCCGCGCTGTTCAAGCGCGCAAAGTCGGCGAAACAGATGGCTGCGATGAGCGAGGGGGAGATCCTCTCCCTCATCCGCAGTTGCGGTCTCGCGCCGAGCAAAGCGAAGAATCTCAAGCGGCTCGCCGAACAACTGGTCGAAGAGCATGGCGGCAAGGTGCCGCGAGACATCGAGGCGCTCGAGAAGCTCCCCGGCGTCGGACACAAAACCGCGAGCGTGGTCATGTCGCAGGCATTCGGCGAGCCGGCGTTCCCCGTCGACACGCACATCCACCGCCTCGCGAAACGGTGGGGGCTCTCGAACGGCAAAGACGTCAAGCAGACCGAAGCGGACCTGAAGAAGCTCTTCCCGCAGGAGGAGTGGGGGCGCCGCCACCTGCAGATCATCTACTTCGGCCGCGAGTACTGCCCGGCGCGCAATCATGATGAGGACGCCTGCCCCATCTGTTCGTGGGCTGCGCGGAAATAGTTATCGGTTGTCAGTTGTCGGTTAGCGTACTTGCGAAAACTGATTGCCGTGCTTGTCTTCCTCGCGCCGGGGCTCGCGTTCGGCAGCGACTTCTCCGTTGGGCCCGCGCCGAAGTGGATCGACACAATCAACGTCGACACGACGGCGAGCCTCCCCGCGGATGAGGTGCGCTACGGCACGTACGCGCTTCTCGACGATCACCAGGTAAGCGCCGGGGCGAAAACGACGACCAACTACTACCGGCGGGTCCGCAAGATCATCTCCCCCACCGGCGTCCAGAACGCTTCCGAAGTCTCGTTCGACTTCGATCCGACGTACGAGCGCCTCGTCCTCCACGACATCACCATTCTTCGCGACGGCAAACGCAAGAACGTCCTCGACCCGTCGTCGGTCCGCGTGATCGAAAAGGAGGACGAGCAGAGCGATCACCTTTACGACGGCATCCTCTCGGCGATCGCATTCGTCAATGACGTCCGCCCCGGCGACGTCCTCGACTACTCCTGGTCGGTCGAAGGCGCGAATCCGCTCCTCGGCGGGCGCTTCGCCGACACGTTCGACCTGGCCGCTGAGGTGCCGACGAAACTGATCCGGCACCGGCTGATCTTCGCGCGGCCGCTGCATTACCGCAGCACGATCGCGGGGATCGAGCCGGTCATCGCAAACGGCGTCTACACGTGGACGCGCACGAACGTTCCGGCGGTCGTCGTCGAAGACAACCTCCCCGACTGGTTCGATCCGTACGACCACATCCAGGTGAGCGAGTTCGCGTCGTGGCACGAGGTCGCGCTCTGGTCCGACTCGCTCTTCCAGCTCAACGCGCCGTCGCGCGCCGCCGTGACGAAGCTCGCGGAGTCGATCCGCGCCTCGCACCCGCAGCAGCGCGACCAGATCGTCGCGGCCATCCGCTTCGTCCAGGACCAGATCCGCTACCTCGGCATCGAGATGGGACGCAACTCGCATCAGCCGCATCAGCCGGCCGAGGTGCTGGAGCAGCGTTGGGGCGACTGCAAGGACAAGTCGTTTCTCCTCGCGTCGCTGCTCCGCGAGCTCGGCGTCGAGGCGTATCCGGCGCTCGTGAACACGAAGCTGCGACACAACATGGATCGCGAGCTGCCGACCCCGTTCGAGTTCGACCACGTCATCACGCAGGTGCGCTATGCGAACCACACGTACTGGATCGATCCGACGCTCGCCGACCAGGGCGGCACGCTCGAGACGATCGAGACGCCGAACGACGAGCGGGCACTGGTGGTCCGGAAAGAGTCGAACGCGCTGATGACCATCGTCACGAACCAGAAGGGCACGACGTCGATCGCGATGAGCTACTCGACCCGGGCGTGGGACGCGCCGACGTCACTCGTCGTCGAGACGACCTACAGCGGCGCCGACGCCGACACCGCTCGCACCGACCTCGCCAGCATGGCGCTCGCCGACCTCGCGAAAGAGCGCATCAACAAGCTCGCCGTCGATCAGCCGAAGATCACTGCCGCCGCGCCGGTGCAAATCCGCGACGACCGCGACCGCAACGTCATCGTGCTCAGCGAGCGATACACCATCCGCGACTTCTGGAAGGACGGATCGTTCGCCTTCACGCCGCATGCGATCGAAGACCACCTGAAACATCCGGACACCGTGATCCGCGAGATGCCGCTCGCGCTCGACTACCCGCTCGCGGTTCACGAACGGGTGACGTTCCACCTGCCGGCCGGGGTCAACATCGACGGCTCGGGTGACGACGTGACGACCGCCGCCTTCAAGTACCTCTCGACGGTCCGCGACCGTGACAACACCGTAACGATCGACTACGACCTTCGGGCGCTCGAGGACGGCATCGCGGCGAAGGACGTCCCCGATCACCTGACGAAGGTGAACTCCATCCTCGACGGGACCGGAATCACGCTGACTCGCCGCACTACGCTCGAGTCAGCCATGTCGGTTACGAAGAGCGCCGCACCGGCGTCGGTCATGGTGATCCTCCTTCTGATCGCGGCGATTCGAGGGACGGGGAAAAAGCGGGAAGTTAGGAAATTATCCTGACGCGCCCAGTGGTTGGGTCAGGTATCACCGCATCTCATATAACGAACACTGCTGCAAGGAGATTCAAAGGAAATGCGTAGCAACGGAACAGTCAAGTGGTTCAACGACGCGAAGGGTTTTGGCTTCATCACGACTGAAACGGGCGAGGACGTCTTCGTTCACTTCAGCGCGATCCAATCGAAGGGCTTCCGCTCGCTGCCCGAGGGCGCTCATGTCGAGTTCGATCTCGTCCAGGGTCCGAAGGGTCTGCAGGCGGCGAACGTCACCACCAGCTAATCTCGACCATTCGAAGTGACGATAAGGACAGGCTGCCCGCCTGTCCTTTTTCATTTCTACTTCAGTTTTCCCCAGTCCTTCATGTGCACGATCAATCCGTAGTCGGCGGTGTTGCGCTCGTGCCCGGCGACGAGCTGGTCGTTGTAGCGGTCGATGAAGAAGGCGAACGGATCGGCGGGGTCGAGATCGAGCACTTCCATATCGGAATCGATCATCAGCAGCTTGCCCATCCGGAGCGTCCCACCGCGGAAGTACATGACATTCTTCTCGTCCGCTTTCGGCAGCGCAAGCGGCGGTGAGTGCTTCCCGGCGTCGAACACCTGCACCAGCTCGTCTCCCGCCGTGTGCACGTCGACCAGGTGCATCTCGGTCTGCGGCGGCGGGAGGACGTGCTGCGGATCGAGCAGCAGATCGTTCTTCTCGGCGCGGATCCCCTTCCCCTCCGGCATCTTCAGCATCTTCTGCAGCGTCATCCCGACCGCCTTCAGCAGCCCGATGCCGTTGATCCCGCAGATCGAGATCTTCGTTGGGTGAATCCGAATCAGGCCATGGTCGGCCGAGACGTCCGCCCACATCGTGAACGGGATGTCGACCACCTTGTGCATGATCCCGCTCTGGACGAGTTGTTTGCCGGCGATGGTGATCTGCAGGTCGCGCAGCGGCGGGTTCGGATAGCCGAAGATGTACTGATTCATCAGCTTCTCGAGGCTCGGGGCCTTCATCCCGATCGTGCCGGTGTCGACGCGCATCACGAACGAGCGCCGGTCGTCGAAGTTCACCGGCTGTCCCGGCTCTTTCGATTGCATCTCACCGCGCAGCTCGTGGATGTCGAGGAACATCGTCTCGTCGAGATAGAACCAGACGTTGCGGAAGTACGCCTGCGTCGGCGCCTTGACGTGCGCCTCGCTGAAGTCGGGCAGCGGCACCGTTCCGATTGGCGGGATCTGCGCCTGCGGCGGAGCGCTGGTCGGCGGCGCGGACGTTCCGCGAACGCAGCAGCACGCCGGCAACAGCAGCAGCCCAAAGAGAACGGCGACGGTCGATGCGATCAGCGCGATCGCGCGCCAGGGCATTGGACGGGAAGACATGCGCTGACCGAACGATTCAATTGAAGTGCCCGGCAAGCGTGACCCACATCACAAACGGGATCAAAAACCAGAAACCGTCCCGCCCGTATCATTCCCCAATGCCGAATCCGATCGAAGTCAATGCGTTGACGAAGCGCTACGGCGATCTCACGGCCGTACGCGACTTCTCGCTCACCGTGAAAGCGGGAGAGGTCCTCGGTCTCGTCGGTCCCAACGGCGCCGGGAAGACGACGACGCTCCGCGCGCTCGCCGGAATCCATCCGCCGAGCGACGGGCAGATCCTCATCTGCGGACACGACATCATCGAGGACGGCGTCGAAGCGAAGCGGCACCTCGCCTTCTTCCCCGACGAGCCCCGCCTCTTCGACTACCTGACCGTCGAAGAGCATCTCGAGTTCACCGCGGGCATCTACCGCGTTCCCGACTATCGCGCGCGCTTCACGCCGCTGCTCGAGGAGTTGGAGCTGGATGGAAAACGGAAGGCGCTGCCGAGCGAGCTGTCGCGCGGCATGAAACAGAAGCTGATGATCGCCTGCGGCTTCCTCCACTCACCCGACGTCCTGATCTTCGATGAGCCGCTCACCGGCCTCGATCCCCTCGGCATCCGCCGCATGAAGGAGTCGATCGTCCGCCGCTCGAAGGAAGGAGCGGCGGTCATCCTCAGCTCCCACCTGCTGCACCTCGTCGAAGAGCTCTGCGACACCGTCGCCATCATTCAGAACGGGACGCGCATCGCCTGGGGAACGATTCAGGATCTCAAGTGGCAGATCGCGCAGGGTCGCGGCAGCGTCTCGCTCGAAGAAGCGTTCCTCAAGATCACGGAGACTCCGGCGCAGGCGCGGAGCGCTTCGTGATCCGAGCCTTCTGGTTCGTCACGGTCCGGTCGTTCAAGAACCGGATCCTGGTGCGGCTGCGGCGGCTGCGCCAGCCGCGATACCTGATCGGCTTCGTCGCCGGCCTCGGCTACATCTGGTTCATGGGACTGAAGCGCATCTTCGTCGTCCATAACCTCCGCAACGGAATCCCCGGAGTGCATATCCCGACCGGCGACTTCGTCGTCGACTGCATCGCGCTCTTCGCCCTCATTCCGATGATTCTCGCGTGGGCGCTCCCCGACCAGCAGGGAGGGCTGGTGTTCAGCGAAGCCGAGATCCAGTTCCTCTTTGCGGCGCCGGTATCGCGGCGGCAGTTGCTGATCTACAAAGTTCTGCGCCAGCAGCCGCCGATCCTCATCAGTGCTTTGTTGATGTCGTTCTTCGGCTTCGCCCGGTCGGGGTTCGTCGGCATCTGGATGGCGTTCGTGACGCTCTCGATCTACTTCACCGCCGTCGGATTGGCGCGTGCGCGCCTCAAGCTCGCCGGCATCGGTTTCCTCTGGCGCCTTCTCGCCGTCCTCGCGGCGCTCGCCGGCCTCGGTGCGATGCTGATCCACG
>DASYSN010000095.1:0-9265 GCA_036003305.1 Thermoanaerobaculia bacterium | reverse complement strand
GCTTCAGCTTGAACCGATCGATGTGGATCCGCTGCGCCCGCTGAAACCGCCGCGCATGCCGCTTCCCGAGGAGCACCGCGACCAGCGCGACGATCGCGAATGCGGCCACGGCGATCGCGATGCGCATGGGGTAGATGATAGGCCTGTGTGAGGGCCGGCTCTCAGCCGCCCGGGCTCGCTTCGGATCACGTGCCGGTTCGCGGCGCGCCCATCACTCCTAGACGCCCACCCGGGCGAGAAGTGATACCACAAGCGCCCAGGTTGCTTGTTCAGCAGAGCTCGAGCGCCCTGTTGATCCACGCGGCGCTTTTCCACCTGCCCTCTCTACGTGCCGTGGAAGTCCTCGGATCGGCGACCGATACCGAGGTAGCCTCGGACCTCGCCGAAAGGAAGGCCATGAGCCGAGAGCGCCAGCAAGTGCCCCTACCGTTCCTCACAACCGCTACACTGATCGAAGGAATGTCCGACATCAACTCCGAATCCTCCCTCATCGGCTTAGCGCTCGCTCTAGGAGCTGAATCCATCGGCGAATGGCATTCAGGTGAAATCGAGATCGCGAAAACTGCAACGCGCGTCAGTTCTGATCAGCAACGCCGCGTTCGCGGACAGATCGAGGCCGGCAGCGATCCTCTCGGCGAGATCTTCTGCGCTCTTCGAACGCCGGTTGAACGACGTGAATCGGGAGCAACATATACGCCGAAAGTCATCGTAAAAGCGATGACACAATGGGCGTGTCAGAATGTGAAACCGGGACGTGTCATCGATGCTGGCGTTGGGTCGGGACGGTTCCTTGTTGCCGCGGGGCGTGCATTCACGAATGCCGATCTACTGGGAGTAGAACTCGATCCCGTTGCGGCCATCGTGGCGCGTGGTCACCTAGCCGCCGCCGGCCTGCAAAAAAGAGCGCGTATCGTGCTCGTCGATTACCGAGATCTGACACTCGAGGCGTCATCAAAACCGACTTTATTCATCGGCAATCCTCCTTATGTTCGCCATCACCGCATCGCACCAGCGTGGAAGAAATGGTTGACATCGCGTGCTGCCGAACACGGTCTCGGCGCGAGTCAGCTGGCCGGACTTCATGTCTATTTCTTCCTCGCGACGGCTTCGCTTGCGAAGCCAGGCGACGCCGGTGTTTTCATCACTGCGGCCGAATGGCTCGATGTGAACTACGGCAAGCTTGTTCGGGATCTGTTTTTGAAGCGCCTCGGCGGCCAGTCGATTCATCTGATCGAACCGACGGCACTCCCCTTCGCCGACGCAGCGACGACAGGAGTGATCACATGCTTCAAAGCGGGTGCTGTGTCCAGCAGCGTCGGTGTGCGAACAGTAGCGAGTACGGACGAACTCAAGAGTCTCGACACTGGTCGGTTGGTTCGCCGCGAACGACTTGAAGTTGCGCCCCGTTGGACACCGCTCTTGCGTTCGCCAAGGAAAGCACCAGAGGGCTTCATCGAGCTTGGAGAACTTTGCAGTGTTCACCGGGGTCAAGTGACCGGGGCGAATCACGTATGGATTGAAGGCGCGCACAGCAAAGGGCTACCGGAAACGGTTCTGTTCGCAAGCGTGACGAAGGCCCGCGATCTTCTGCGCGCGGGCCGCGAACTTGCCGACGCATCGATCTTGCGCCGGGTGATCGATTTGCCGGCTAGTCTCGACACCCTTGAGGCCGCCGAGCGGAAGGTGGTCGAACGCTTCCTGAAGATCGCGCGGAGCATGGGCGGGCATAAAGGCTACATCGCGCGGCACCGGAAGGCATGGTGGTCGATTGGTCTTCGAGGTCCGGCACCGATCCTGACGACCTACATGGCGCGTCGGTCGCCTGCGTTTGTGCTGAACACCGCAGAAGCCCGGCACATCAATATCGCGCACGGGATCTATCCACGCGAGAAGATGAGTTCGACGGTTCTCGGGGCACTCGCCCGATATTTGAATGATTCGGTGTCTACGCATGATGGCCGAACCTACGCGGGTGGGTTGACGAAGTTCGAACCGAAGGAGGTCGAACGACTGCTTGTCCCGTCGATTCAACTTCTCGCGAACCCATCCGTCGGCGCCCCTGATCCGCATCTACAGTAGAGGTCTGAGACACCACTGAGTTACCCTGCGGCAGAAATGCCCCTCAACTTAGACAAACCAGAGCGATGGCTGGAAGACATTGCACGATCGGTGCAGCTCTTCGACCGGTGGTTCCTTTCTCACGCGCCGAAAACGTTCCGCGAAGAGCGCGAGCGGGCAACGCAAGCTGTCCGCGACACCTTCATGTGGACAGCGGACTTCACCGAACTTACACCTGAGGTCCTCGAAGCACATCCGTCAGTCGTCGAAGCATTGCGCATGGCGACGACTCCACCACTCGCTCGTGATCGGCTGATCGGTCTCGCACAAGTCAGCAAGAATCTAGTGGGGTGCCTCGAGGAAGGGCGGCTTCCAAAGAAAGCCATCGGTACCCAGCTCTTGGCCGACAGCTTGAAACGAATCTGCCGCGTGGTTGAGCCGCTCCTTGACCCTGAACTCTTCCCGTCGCGGGCAAAAAACCTGAGACCATCGGAGAAGGAACGCGAGCTGGCGTCGTTTGTCATTGCCGATCGCCTTTGCACTTCGATTGCGAATCCAATCGTTCGGAACGCTCATCAAACCCGCCAGAAGGAGATCCTGCGCGCACTGCTGGTCAAAGCTGGTTATGCCGAAAACGCTCATCCAGCAGAGCTGCCAATCAACTTCATGAAGCCGGGTACTTTTGCATTCGCCATGAATGTTCCGACGAAGGTCGCGATCGTGGCAGTTGATCTGGTCATTCAGCCGAAACAACCAACAGGAACTCGCACTCCGATCATCACGGAGCTCAAAGCAGCCGGCGACTTCACAAACGTGAATAAGCGGCGAAAGGAAGAATCAGAGAAGTTCCGGAACCTCAAAGGCCAATACGGCAGTGATCTGAAACTCATATTGTTTCTATGTGGCTATTTCGATAGGAACTATCTGCAGTACGGAGCCGACAATGGGATCGATTGGGTATGGGAGCACCGTCCGGAGGATCTCCTGCCGGTTCTGACTTAGCTATACGACTGGGGGCACACCCGCGTGTCGCACGAGTAAGCTGCTCGAAACCTTGGGCGACGTAGGGTCATCCATCCGGAGGACCATTGATCAAACGCATCGCAGTCGTCCTCAGCTTCGTTCTCGCCAACGTCAGCGCCGGCGCGGTGCTGCCGGACAAGGACATCCGCGCCATCCTCGCCGACCGCATCGACGTGCAGCGGCAGGGCGTCGGCATCGTCGTCGGCGTCATCGATCCATCCGGCCGGCGCACGGTCGCGTACACGAGCACGAAGACCGGAGAAAAACCTGTCGGAGCCGATACGGTCTTCGAGATCGGCTCGGTGACGAAGGTCTTCACGTCGCTGCTTCTCGCGGATGCCGTCCAGCGCGGCGAAGTGGCTCTCACCGATCCGGTTTCGAAGTATCTGCCGCCGGGCGCCAAGGTGCCCGAGCGCAACGGGAAGAAGATCACCCTGGTCGACCTCGCCACGCACACTTCCGGCCTGCCGCGGCTGCCGACGAACTTTCATCCGAAAGATCCCGGCAATCCGTACGCAGACTACACCGTGGCGCAGCTCTACGAGTTCCTCTCCTCCGTCGAACTGACGCGCGACATCGGCTCGCAGTACGAGTATTCGAACCTCGGCGGCGGACTGCTCGGCCACGTCCTGGCCCTCCGCGCACGGACCGACTACGAGACGCTCGTGCGAACGCGGATTCTCGATCCGCTCGGGATGAAGAGCACCGGCATCACGCTCTCGAAAGCGATGAAGGAGCGCCTCACCCCCGGTCACAACGCCGCGCTGCAGCCGGTCCCCAACTGGGACCTGCCGGCGCTGGCCGGAGCCGGCGCGCTACGGTCGACGGCAAACGACCTGCTGACCTTCCTCGCCGCAAACATCGGCATCGACAAGTCACCGCTGTCCCCAGCGATGGCCGCGATGCTCGCCGTCCGCCGTCCGACCGGAAACCCGAAGCTCGAGATCGCCCTCGGCTGGCACATCTGGGTCCCCGACGGACGCGAGATCGTCTGGCACAACGGCGGCACCGGCGGCTACCGGACCTGGATTGGCTTCGATCCAAAGGCTCGCACCGGCGTCGTCGTCCTCTCGAACACGTCGACGAACGCCGGCGCCGATGACATCGGCCTGCATCTCCTCGATCCCACCTTCCCGCTCGCCCAGCCTCCGAAGCAGCGCCAGGAGGTGAAGGTAGACCCCGCCGTTCTCGACAAGTACGTCGGCCGCTACCAGCTTGCGCCGAATTTCTTCATCACCGTCACCCGCGACGGTGACCAGCTCTTCGCGCAAGCCATCGACCAGCCGCGATCCCAACTCTTCGCCGAGAGTCCCCGCGAGTTCTTCCTCAAGGTCGTCGACGCCCAACTCACCTTCGTCGTCGACGCAACCGGCCGTGCAACGGGCCTCGTCCTCCACCAGAACGGCGCCAACGCACCCGGGAATCGGGTCGAGTAGCGGGCCGGAGCGCCGGTTTCCTCTCCGCCACTTCCGGTGTCTCACGGTGCGGAGGTTGTATGAAAAAGCTCCTGCTGATCGCACTCGTCTTCGCGGCCGGAACGGCCGCCGCTTCAACCATCGACGGTTTCGGAATGAACGTCCTCATGGGCGACGAGATGCGCCCGGAGTACGCCGCGCGTGGCAAGGTATATGTCGAAGCGGTTCGCGGAGCGGACTACTCGATTCGCCTGACCAACCCGACGCCGTATCGCGTCGCGGTCGCGCTCTCGGTCGATGGCTTGAACACGATCGACGCGAAGCACACGACCCCGTGGAGCGCCTCGAAGTGGATCCTCGCTCCTTACGAGTCGACCGTCATCGCCGGCTGGCAGGTCAATGACCAGACCGCCCGCCGCTTCTTCTTCACCGGCGAGAACCGCTCCTACGGCGCATATCTCGGCCAGACCGATAACCTCGGTGTCATCGAGGCGGTCTTCTATCGCGAGCGCCGGCCGAAGATCCAGGCTCAGTCGCCGCGAATCGAAGAGAAGAGCAGGGACGCGCAACCGTCGGCGGCGGCGGGATCGGCCGCCCCTTCCGATGAGTATGCCGCGACCGGTATGGGCGGGCGGACCACTCACGAAGTGGAGATGGTGGACATCGATCTCGACTCCACCCCCGCCGCGCGCGTGACCGTCCGCTACGAATTTCACCCGCAGCTTGTACGCCTCGGCCTTCTCCCGCAGCTCGAGACGCCGCTCGACCGCCGCGAGCACGCGCGCGGATTTGGGGGCTACTGTCCGGAGCCGAAGTGATGTAACTGCCGTCAGTGGTATCGCAGCGGGAGCGTCTCACCGCGGACGCTCTCGATTCGAACCGGCAAGCCTCGGAGAAGATCAGACAGTTGAGCGCTCGTCACTCCCGGTTTGTCAGGGTCGAAGATAAGGTCCATGGTCGGTCGACCTTGAAACAGAAGCACCTTCGGAGGTGTGAACCCGCCCTCTTCGAGAGCACGAGCGACGCTCTCCGCGAGCTCTTTGTCTTCGATGGACCGCATGAGAAGCGGCCGTGTTCGCCACCTCCCCTGCCCGACCGCGATCACGAATCGCAGCGGAGAATGCTTCACCCGCCACTCGTGCCAAATGAGGATGGCGATCAGGACCACCAGAAATGCTGCCACTTCGTAAACAGCAGCCATTGTCCATGAGACGCGCCTGCGTGATGCGCGTTCGGTGTGATCGGCTCTAGCCGGCGTGGGCAATCGCGTGCGGCGCGGGGGCTCCGGCAAGCAAGCCTTGCGACGAAAGGTGCTCATCGACATCGGGCCAATGAATGATGAAGCCACCGCCGATGATGCGCAGGTTTGCGCGCTGCGCGGCGGTGGCATGAAGCAGCCGCGGATACCAGGCGACCGGCACGATGAGAGTGCGACCATCGAGCAGATCGACCTCGAGCGAATCGTCGGTTACGCGAGCCGCCGTAACGCGTTCGCCTGCCTTAGGTTCCGAAGTACTCATGCCATTTCCTGAGGCAAACCTCACGGTTTGCAGCAATTAACCGCTCGATCATTCGCAATTCGTGCCGGGAGAACCCTAAGTTGTACGCGACTGACACGGGCGTGAGCCAGATCTTCGCTGACATTCTCTCACGGTCGATATGGACGTGCGGCGGCTCGCCACGATCGTGGCTCGTGAAGTAGACGTCATACCGGCCTGAGATCGGGACCGAAGGCACTAGAAATCCTGTAGCAGCCGCTTCGAGATCGCCGGGAGGATTGTCACGTCGTCGGCCACTCCCCTGGTGAAGACGACGATCACGTACTTCTTGCCGGTCGGGAGCTCGACGTAGGCGGCGTCGTGGCGGACTTCGCTCGTCCAGCCGGCTTTCGACCACAGTTTGGAGCCCGCGGGGAGGGATTCGCCGAGGAACTCTTTGACCTGATTCTCCTCCTTGCGGAGGGGGTCGAGGGGGCGCGCGAGGAGGTTCATCATCGCTTCGGAGTCGGCGGGTGAGACGGCGCGGCGGCGGGCGATCCAGAGCATCAGCGACGCGACGGCGTTCGTGGTCGCGCGGTTGCGGCGCTCGCGGTTCTCGCCGACGACCTGCGTGTCGCGGCCGAAGGGGCCGAAGCTCCACGGCTTCGCCATCGCGCTGATGTCGTAGCCCATCGAGCCGAACCATTTGTTCGCTACGGCGCGCTTGTCGAGGAACTTGCGCAGAGCGCGGCCGTCGAGCATCGGCCCGCTGCACGTGTCGCTGATGACGTCGACGATGAACGCGGTCGCGTCGTTGTCGGAGACGGTGATCATTTCGTGCAGCGCGCGGCCGACGTCCGGCATCGTCTCGAGTTTCTGGTGGAAGGTCTCGGTCATGAAGAAGAGCTTGACGACCGACGCGGGGTAGAACGGCGCGTCGCCGTGGTAGTCGCCGCGCCCGATCGCGCTCGGCATCGTGACGTCGATGACCGTCATGCCGAGGTTGTCCGGCGTCAATTTCGGAAACTGCTTGAGGATGTCATCCGCCGCGTGCTGCAGCTTCGACTGGATCGAAGGATCGACCGGCAGGTCCCTGAACTCGCGGTAGTCGGCGCGGAGCGGCAGGGCGGCGAGGAGCGTCAGGGCGAAGACGAGACGAAATTGCATGGTCGTAAGTCTACGATGGCCGGGTGCAGCGTTCCGGGCGCCGGATTCCGGTTTCCGGTCGCCGGATGCCGGACGCCGCCCTACGTTTTCCGCCACTCGCGGATACGGGCGGCCACCTTCTCGGGAGTGAAACCGAGGTGCTCGGCGATCTGCTCGTAGGGAGCGGAAGCGCCGAAGTGGTCGACGCCGATGACGAGGGCGTCGCGGTTGACGTACTGGTACCAGCCGGTCGAGCGGCCGGCTTCGATCGCGACGACCTTGCTGCGGTCGCCCAGCACAGAATCCTGATACGCAAGATCCTGGCGTCCGAAAAGGTCGAGACACGGAGCGGAGACGACGCGGGCATTCACGCCTTCGCCGCGCAGCAGCTCCGCGGTCTTGACGGCCAGCGGCACCTCGGAACCGGTCGCGATGATCGTGAAGTCACCCTCCTCGTAGCCGCCGAGGACGTACGCGCCGCGATGGATCACATGCGGATCGAAGTCGAGCGGGCGCGCGATCGGGTCGAGCTTCTGCCGTGTCAGCACGATCGCCGTCGGGCCGACCGCCTTCCCCACCGCCCAGGCCCACGCCATCGCCACCTCGGCGCCGTCGGCCGGGCGGAACAGCGTCATGTTCGGGATCAGGCGCAGCGAGAAAAGCTGCTCGATCGGCTGATGCGTCGGACCATCCTCGCCGAGGAACACCGAGTCGTGCGTGTAGACGTAGATCGACGGGATGTTCATCAGACACCCGAGCCGCACCGACGCGCGCATGTAGTCAGAGAAGATGAGGAACGTCGCGCCGTAGCAACGCCAGGAGCCGTAAAGCGTCATGCCGTTGACGATCGCTCCCATCGCGTGCTCGCGGATGCCGAAGTGCAGATTGCGTCCCTTGAAGATCGACTCGATCGGCGGCTCGTCCTGCGCGTCCTTCGGACGCTCGATCGAGCCGGCGTCTTTAATGAGCGTGTTGGTCGACGGTGCGAGATCGGCGGAGCCGCCGACGACGAACGGCGCAATCGCAGCGAGGTTCTGGATCACCTGACCCGACAGCGCGCGCGTGGCGATCGGCTTGTCACTCTTCGCCGCGTCGAGGAGAGCGGTCTCGTAGCCGTCCGGCAGGCGGTGCGACCAGTAGATGTCCCACTGCTCCGCGAGCTGCGGATTGCGTGCGGTCCACTCCTTCATCGACTTCTCCCACTGCTTGCGCGCGCGGGAGAGCTTCTTCGTCTTGCGCGCGTACTCCGCGCGCACTTCGTCAGGCACGTAGAACGTCGGCTCGGCCGGCCATCCCAGCGCCTTCTTCGTCGCCGCGGCCTCCTCGGCGCCGAGGGGTTCGCCATGCGCGCGCGCGGTGCCGTGGAACTTCGGCGAGCCCCAGCCGATGACCGTCTTTGCGATGATCATCGACGGCCGATCGGTCACCCGGATCGCTTTCTTGAGCGCCTTGCGGATGGCGTCGCGGTCGTGGCCGTCGATCTTCAGCACGTGCCAGCCGAGGGCCTCGAAGCGGAGCTTCGCGTTGTCGGAATACGAGAGCCGCGTCTCGCCCTCGATCGAGATGTTGTTGTCGTCGTAGAAGTAGATGAGATTGCCGAGGCCGAGGTGGCCGGCGAGCGATGCCGCCTCCTGGCTGATGCCTTCCTCGAGATCGCCGTCGGAGCAGATGCCGAAGATGTGGTGGTCGACGGGGCTGAAGATGTCGTCCGTATTGAAGCGCGCCGCCATCATCTTCGCGGCGAGCGCCATTCCGACGCTGTGCGCGATTCCCTGTCCGAGCGGCCCTGTGGTGACTTCGATGCCGCTGGCGTGGCCGTACTCCGGATGTCCCGCGGTGCGCGACCCCCACTGCCGGAAGTTCTTCAGCTCGTCCAGCGTCATGTCGGGGTAGCCGGTGAGGTGGAGGAGCGAGTACAGCAGCATCGACGCATGGCCGCACGAGAGAACGAAACGATCGCGGTTTTTCCAGTGCGGATCGGTCGGATCGTGGTGGAGGAACTCAGTCCAGAGGACGAAGCCGATGTCGGCCAGTCCCATCGGCGTGCCGGGGTGGCCGGCTTTCGCTTTTTCGACGGCGTCGACCGCCAGAAAGCGAATGGTGTTGACGCAGAGCTCATCGAGCTTGTCCTTCGCGTCAACCTTT
>DASYSN010000094.1:0-12381 GCA_036003305.1 Thermoanaerobaculia bacterium | reverse complement strand
CTGCGCCGAGATGGCAACGCTCTCCGTGCTGATGGCGATCGCCGCGCTGATGCTCCGAACGCGCGATCAACCACACGATCGGCGAATCGTCCTCGCCGAGGTGTGGGACTGGAAGGTCACGCAGACCGCCCTGACGCTCGCGACGTCGTCGATCGGCTACGGCGGAATCACCAGCTACGCCGCGATCCTCGCCGAGCAGCGGCACGTGACGCCGCGGGCCGTTTACCTGACGACGATGGCGGTGGCGGTGATCGTGATCCGCCTCTTCACGTCGCATCTCGGCGACCGTTTCGGCGCGAAGGCGATCCTCTATCCGGCGCTGCTGTGCGTCCCGGTCGCATTCGTGATTCTCGCACTCGCGCACACGCGCGGCGGCTTCATCACCTCGGCCGCGATCTTCGGCGCGGCGTGGGGCTGCGCCTACCCGGCGTTCGTGACGTTCATCATGGGAAACAGCGACCCGACCCGCCGCGCCCGCTCCTTCGGCAGCATCGTCTGGGCCTTCGACACCGGCATCGCCGTCGGCTCGCTGCTCGTCGGCTCGATCGGAGAACGCTTCGGCCTCGGGAACGCGTTCCTGGTTGCGGCGGGTCTGAGCTGCCTCGCTGTTCCGATCTTCCGATTCACATCCTCGCGGCTGGTTGCATTGAAAATTGCAAATTGAAAATTGAAAATGCCGCCATGCGCTCTTTCAATTTTCAATTTTCAATTTTCAATTGGCTCGCAGCGGCAGCGCTGCTGGTACCCGTCGCCGCGCAAGCCGCAGAGGTGAACGAAAAGGCCGCCGAGCGGTTCGCGAACCTCGCGCTCGCGTGCGTGCACAAAGAGTATCCGAACAAGATCGCGCACAGCCTCAACAGCGACAAAGACGTCGCTCCGCCGCGGCGACTGACGCCGGCGTTCTACGGATGCTACGACTGGCACTCGTCCGTCCACGGGCATTGGCTGCTCGCGCGTCTCTCGCGCACGTTCCCGAACGCGCCGTTCGCGAAGCCGGCGCACGAGGCGCTGGAACAGAGCATCACCCCGGAGCACATCGCGCAGGAGGTGGCGTACCTCCGCGCCGACGGACGTGCGAGCTTCGAGCGGCCGTACGGACTCGCATGGCTGCTGCAGCTGGGCGCCGAGCTGCGCGAGATGCACGACCCACTGGCCGCCACGCTCGCGCCGCTGGAAAACGCGGCCGCCGACCGGCTGAAGACGTGGCTGCCGAAGCTCTCGCATCCGATCCGGATCGGCGAGCACAATCAGTCGGCGTTCTCGTTCGGCCTGATCATCGACTCGACCGACGACCCGCAGCTACGGCAGCTCGTCATCGATCGCAGCCGCGCGTTCTTCCTGCACGACCGGAATTGCCCGATCAGCTACGAGCCATCCGGCGAAGACTTCCTCTCGCCGTGTATCGCGGAGGCCGACCTGATGCGGCGCGTGCTGCCGAAGAAAGAGTTCGCGTCGTGGTTGACCGCGTTCCTGCCGAAGATCGACCTGAGGCCGGAGATCGTCACCGACCCGAGCGACCCGAAGCTCGCGCACCTCGATGGCCTGAACCTCTCGCGCGCCTGGATGCTCGAAGGCATCGTCTCCGGGCCTGCCGAAGAACGATCCACGCGTCCCGGCGCTCACCGCGATGGCGAACGCCCATCGCGACGCCGGCCTCGCCCACGTCACCGGCGAGCACTACGAAGGCGGCCACTGGCTCGGCAGCTTCGCCGTCTACCTCACAACGCGCCGCGGAATCCGCTAGGTTTCGCGAACATGAACCGGACGCGCTGAAAGCCGAGGGTGTGGAGCAGCTCGGCGAGGACTTTCTCGCCGTTGTCCTGCGCCTGTTTGAGGACGCCGTTCTTCAGCGCTTCGTCGCGAATCATCGTCTCCACGTGAGCGCGGGCGCGCGATTCCATGTCAGGGTCTTCGCGCCGCAGCATGCCGGTGTTGCGATTGATCACCCGCGTCGCGTTGTTGTCGAGGCGCGTAACGAGGATCTCCGGCGGAGGAAGGTGCAGGATCACCGTCCCGGTCGCGTCGTGCGTCACGTCATTCTCGGACAACTGCGAAAAGTCGAAGCCCGCGATGACGTCGCCCGCGGCGAGGAGCGTGAGGGAGTCGCCGCCGATCGCGTCGGGAACCCACTTGTAAGTCTGCTTCACCGTCGCGACGTGCGTGATCCGCATCTCCGCCGTCTCGAGCCGATTGAGCGACCGCACGCGCGTGACGATCGCGCCGACGTCGACCGTCTCCTCATGCGGCGTGACTGCCTCCTCGGCCTCGCGTTTCGCGCGCCGCTCGAGATAGACGAATGCCGCGATCACGACGACGCCGAGGAGGACGACCGTCGTGACCGCGCGTCTCATGGCTTCCGGAGCGTCGGTGAGTCGAGATCGAGCTGCGCGAGCGGAATGATCTCCGCGTTCGGGAAGCGCTTCTTGAACTCGTCGCCGAACTTCTTCACGTCGCCGACGATGACGACGCTCTCGTCAGGGAAGTGCCCCGCCGCGAACTCCTTCACCTGCGCCGAGGTGACGCCCTGCACGTCGCTGATGTAGTGGGTCAGGTCACCCAGCGGCAGCCCATACAGCGCCAGCGCGCCGACGCGCGACACCAGCCCCGCCTCGGTCTCCAGCGCGCGGCCGAAGTTACCGAGGAGCACCGCCTTGCGCGGCGTCAACTCCGACTCCGGCACCGAGGTGCTCGTCATCGAGGACAGCTGTTCGTTGATGATGCTCGCCACTTCGCCCGCCGACTCGTTCTTCGTCTGAGCCGTCGCAAAGAACGGACCCGCTTCGCGCCGGAAGTCGAACGAGCTGCCCGCGCCGTAGCTGAGACCCCGCTTGATGCGGATCTCCTCGTTCAGCCGCGACGAGTAGCCGCCGCCGAGGACCGCGTTGGCGACCTGCGACGTGATGTACGCCGGGTCCGTCCGCGCGAGCCCGCGCCGCGTGACCAGCACCGCCGCCTGCCCCGCATCCGGCATGTCAATCACAACCACCCGAGGCTTCTGTGTGGCGCCGGCGCCCTCGCCGGCGCGGTCCGGCACGATTGCCGGACCCACACTCTTCCAATCCCCAAAGCTCTTCTCCGCGATCGCCATCGCGGCGTCCGGCGTGATCGTCCCCGCCACGACGAAGATCGCGTTGTCCGGCCGGTACCACTTCGCGTGGAACGCCGCCGCGTCCTCCGACTTGATCCCCGCGAGCGACTTCGGCGTCCCGCCGAGGTTGTGTCCATACGGCCCGCCGCCGTAGACGACGCGATTCGCCACGAAGCGGGCCAGCCGCGCGGGATCTTTCAGATCGACGCTCAGGGCGTCGACGTTCTGCTCGCGCAGCCGGTCGACTTCGTCCTTGGCGAACACCGGATTCCGCACCACGTCGGCGACGTACGTCATCGCCTGGCCGAAATTGTTCGCAAGGGAGCTGATCGCGACGTACGAGTTGTCCCACCCGGCGCCGCTCTCGATCGACGCGCCGAGTGCCTCGACGCCTCGCGCGATCTCTTCGGCCGACTTGGTGGTCGTCCCCTTCGTCAGCAGCGAGGCGGTCATATCGGCGAGCCCCGCCTTGTCCGCCGGATCGGCCTCGCCCCCCGTCTTGACCAGCAGCCGCGCCGCCACGAGCGGCACGCCCGACTTCGGGATCACGATCACGCGCAGCCCGTTCGCGAGCGTCTTGTCGGTCGGAGTCGGGATGTTCAACGGCCGCGGCGGGCCGGGAGGCGGCGGAGTGGTCTGCTCCGCGAACGCGGAGACCGCGGCGACAGCCGCAAAGAAAACGAGTAGGAGGGCGATCGCGAGCTTTCTCACTTCGCACCCCCTTCCGCCTTCGATTCGTAGTCGATCAAGGTCGGTTTTCCTTCGATGAGATATTTCTTCACGACGCGCTTCACGTCGGCCGGCGTCACCGCCTCCAGCTTGTCGATGTCCTTGTTCACCGCGGCCGCGTCGTGTTCGACGACGACCGACTGGCCGATCTCGAACGCCGTGCCGTTGTTCGTTTCCCGTTCGCGGAGAATGTTCGCCACGAGCTGGTTCTTCGCCTTCGTCAGTTCCGCCTCGGTCACCGGCTTCGCCGCGAGCGCGTCGATCTCCTTGCGCAGCGCCTTGTGGCCTTCGCTCACCTTGTGATTGCTCGACATGACCGCGAACGCGATGAAAAGCCCCGCGTCCTCGCGCTCGTCGGCGTCGATCTCGACCTCGTTCGCGATCTTGTCGCGGTAGACGAGCGACTGATACGCGCGCGACGACTCGCCGAGGCCGAGGATCGCGGCGGCCACCGTGAGCGGCGCGCTGTCGGCGCTGCGCGCGTCGGGGAGGATCCACGTCATCGCGGCCGCGGGCAGCGGGACGTTCGGCCCGTACTCGGTGAACCGCCTCGTCTCCTTGTGGATCGGCTCCTTCACGGTCACGCGCGGGATGGGCGTCTTCGGCCGCGCGATCGTGCCGAGGTACTTGTCGATCCAGCCGTCGAGCTGCGCGTCGTCGAAATCGCCCGCGACGACGAGGACCGCGTTGTCCGGCCGGTAAAACGTCGAGTGGAACTTCTTCACGTCGGCGATCGTCGCGGCGTCGAGGTCCTCGATGCTCCCGATGCCGGGGCGCTTGTACGGGTGCACCTGCCACGAGTCTTTGTCGAGCGAGAAGTACAGCCGGCCGTACGGCGGCGCGAGGATGCGGAAGCGGTACTCCTCCTTCACCACGTCGCGTTCGGATTTGAACGCTGCCTCGTCGACGGTCAGCGACGCCAGCCGCTCTCCTTCCGCCCACAGCAGCGTCTCGAGGTAGTTCGACGGGATGACCTCGTAGTAGTTCGTCGAGTCGTCGCGCGTCGTCGCGTTGTTCTCGCCTCCCACGTCCTCGGTCAGCCGGTCGAAGAACTCCGACGGCATGTGCTTCGTGCTCTTGAACATGATGTGCTCGAAGAGGTGCGCGAAGCCGCTGCGGTGAGGCGGATCGTTCTTCGACCCGACGCGGTACCACACCTGGATCGCAACGCGCGGGATCGAGGTGTCGCGGACGGAGTACACCTCCATCCCGTTCGCGAGCGTCCGATGCCGGTACGCGACCGCCGGGACGTCGAGCTTCGAGGCGGCAAAGAGCGGGATGGTGAGCGCAAATGCGAGGAGGAACGTCAGGCGCTGGCGCATCCCGGGATCATAGTGCTTAGTGGCTTAGTGCTTAGTGCTTAGTTACCGCACCGTAACCACTTCATAACGAAGCACTAAGCTCTAAGCCCTAAGCACCTTTCACCGCTTCTTCGCAATGCCCGTCCGGATCGCCTCGTCGAAGATCGCCGCGATCTGCTTTTCGGCCTGACGGGCGAGTTCTTCCTGCTGGCGGCCCATCGCCTCCTGTTGCCGGCCGAGGACGTCCTGCTTTTCGCCGAGGGCGTCCTGCTGCTTCCCGAGGTCCTTCTGGCGGCGATCGAGCGAGTCGGCGTGGTCGTACGCCTGGCGCATGCCGATGCGCGCCTGTTCGCGTCCGATCTCGGCCTGCTGCGCGCCGAGGGTGGCCTGCTTCGCTCCCAGATCAGCCTGCTGGCGGCCGAGCTTCGTCTGCGGCGCGTACGTCGCCGCGATGCGATCGAGCGTGTCCGGGTTGGTGATCACGTACCCGTGGCCGTCCCGCTCGAAGTACGCGAAGTGGTGCCCGTACGTTCTCCGGAGGCCCGAGAGGTCATCGGCGCTAAGTCCATTTGCGTAAGTGATATCCCCATCCGAATACACCACCGCCTTCCCCTTCTCGCAGTGCTCGGCCGGCTTGGCGGCGGCGATAGTCAACAACACGGCGGCGGCAATCAGCAGACGCTTGGTCATGGGCGGTTTTTCCTCCATCCGTTCGACGGGAATCGGGGCCGAAGGTTAGTTGCACGAGCACGAACGTGGATTTCACGAGCAGCATCGTAGATTTCACGTTGTTCCTCGTGAATTTCACGTTGTTCCTCGTGAATTTCACGTTGTTCCTCGTGAATTTCACGTTGTTCCTCGTGAATTTCACGTTGCTCCTCGTGGATTTCACGTTAGTGCTCGTGAATTTCACGTTTGGGGGCGTCCCCTACTCGTACCGGAGCGCTTCGATCGGGTTGAGCTCGGCGGCACGGGCGGCGGGGTAGATGCCGGAGACGAGGCCGACGGCGACGGAAACGCCTGTGGACAGGAGCAGCGACCAGAACGTGATCACGGTGGGCCAGCCGGCGTAGGCGGCGACCAGCCGCGCGAGGACGATTCCGATCACGATGCCGGCGACGCCTCCGATCACGGAGATCGCGAACGACTCGATGACGAACTGGGCGCGGATGTCCTTCTTGCGCGCGCCGATGGCGCGACGGACGCCGATCTCGCGGGTCCGCTCCAGCACACTCGCCAGCATGATGTTCATGATCCCGATGCCGCCCACCAGCAGCGAGATCCCGGCGATCGAGCCCATGACGATGTTGAAGATCCGCTGCGTCTGCCGGCTCTGCTCCAGCAGCGCCTCGGGGACGACGATCTCGTAGTCGTCCGCGCCGCCGTGCAGCCGGTCGAGCAGCGGCTTCATCAGCTCCGCCGTGTTCTTCGTCGAGACGCCTTCCTTCACCGTCACGAGCAGCTCGTCGACCGGCGCATCGAGCGGATCGCGGTCGAACTTCCTCATCGCCGTCGTCGACGGGATCCAGATCTCCTCGGCCGTCGAGCCCGCGGGCATCCCCTCGCTCGTCGCCGACGAAGCTCCGGCCGGATCGCTCGCGAAGATCCCGATCACCTCGAGCCAGACGTCGTTGACCTTCAGCAGTTTCCCGATCGCCGGGCCGTATCCGAAGAGGCTGCGCCGGATCTCCTGCCCGATCACGGCGACCTGCGCGTGCTCGCGCTCGTCCTTGGCGTCGATGAAGCGCCCCTCGGCCAGCTTGATCGCGGTGACCTCATTCGAGCGCCACGAGACGCCGAACACCTTCCCCTTCGTCTTCGCGCCGGGGGCGATGATCTTGTACGGCTTCACCTCGATGCGCGGTAGCACGCGCTCGACGTTCGGGATCGCCTCGGCGATCGCCTCGCCGTCGCGCAACGAGACGCCGAGGGACTTCTTGCGCAGTTCCGCGCGCTCCTCGGGCTTCACATTCTTCGCGCGGACGATCACGTTGCGCAGCCCCAGCCTGCCGATCGCTTCGAGCGCCTTCTTCTCGCCGCCCGCGCCGATCGACAGCATCGCGATCACCGCCCCGACGCCGAAGATCATCCCGAGCATCGTCAGCGCCGTGCGCAGCTTGTGCGTCGCCAGGTTCCCGACCGCGACGGTCAGCGTCTCGATGTCAGCTTTCATCGTGGCGCGACCCCCTCAATCGAGCGCCCTTCTCCCCCTGTGAAGGGGGAGAAGGTGCCGAAGGCGGATGAGGGGGTCTTGCTACCCTTCATCTTTTTTCGCGGTCGGGTCGATGAGCGCGAGCTCGTCGCCCTGAGCGATGCCTTTCGTGACGACGACGCGGCCGGCGGTGGAGCTGGAGATCTCGACCGGGACGGCGTCGTACTTCGAGCCGTGCTTGCGGTAGACGATCTTCTTCCCGTCCTTCTCGAACAGCGCCTGACGCGGGATGGCGAACGTGTTCGCGCGGTTCTCGACGTCGAGTACCGCTCGGACGCGCGTGCCGGGCTTCATGACGCGCGGATCGGTCTTGTCGAGCGTGATCGTGACGCCGAAGTACTGCACCGGGACGCCGCGCACGCGGGGCCGCGCCAGCTTGTCGACCTGCGTGATCTTGCCGCTGTACGCCACGTTCGGCCGCGACTCGAGCGTCACCGACGCCTTCTCGTTCGGCGCCAGCCCCGCCGCGTCGGCTTCGAGGACGAACACCTCGGCCTTCATCGTGCCGAGGTCAGGAATCTCTCCCAGCGGCTGGCCGGGCCAGAGCGTCGAGCCGACGCGCGGCACGTCGCCCCGCCAGTCGCGCGTCAGCACGAGAATGCCGTCGTACGGCGCGCGGATCTCGATCGAATTCAGCCCCTGCTGCGCGTTGCGGATCCGCAGCGCCGCCTCCTTGTCTTCGATGGCGAGGAGCTCTTTGTCCGTGCGATTCAGTCCGTCGCGGATCGTCAGCACGCGCTCCGCGTTCTGTTTGTGCTCCGACGCGAGGCCCTGATCGACCTCCGCCTCGATCCGCTGGTACCGCGAGAAGACCTCGGCGTCGTCGAACTTGAAGCGCTTCGCCGACAGCAGCTCGCTCTCCGCCTGACGCTCGTCGCGCTGCAGGTTCGCGCGCGTCGCGAGCGCCTGCGCGTCGCTCTTCGAAAAGTCGTTGGTGGCGGTGGCGTGGTCTTCGTTCCCGCCCTTTAGCTCCTTCTCGAAGTCGCTCGCATCGAAGCGGACGATGACGTCGTTCTTCTTCACGACCGCGCCGTCGTCGACCATCCAGGAGACCTTCAGCGAGTTCGGCGCGTCGTGCGGCGCCATCACCGGCGTCGCTTTCACCGCCTTGAGGTTGCCCTCGGCAGTGATGCGGCGCGTGAACGTCGTCGGGGCGACTTTGTAGGTCGGGACGTCGGCGTGACGCGCGCAGGCCAACACCGCGCCGGCGAGGGCGCCACACAGGAGCAGGCGCTTCACGATTTGCTTTCCGCCTTTTCCGTCTTCTCGACGAGGACGCGGTCGCCGGCGCCGACGCCGGAGAGGACCTCGACGACCTTGTCGTTCTCGCGGCCGAGCTTCAGCGGGACCTGCGACACGCCAAAGACGCCGCGGCGATAGGCGATCGGGCCTTTGGACGACACGAAGACGGCGCCGCGCGGGATCACGACGGCGTTGCGCGAGCGGGCCAGTTCGACCGTGCCCTGAAAGCGCATCCCGGGCCGCATCTTCGCGGGATCGGTCTTGTCGACCGCGATGTCGACGTTGAGCACCTTCACCGGATTCTTCGTGTTGGCCTGCTGCTGGACCGTGCGCGCGGCCTGCGTGATCGTGCCGTGCAGCTCGTCGTCGGGATGCGCGTCGAGCCGGAACGTGACGCGCTCGCCGACCACGATCTTGCCGGCGTCGACCTCGTCGACCTCTCCCTTCGCCTTCATCTTGCTCAGGTTCGGGATCTCGACGATCCGCTGGCCGCGCCAGCAACTGTCGCCGACCTTGCGTTTGTCGCCCTTCCAGTCCGTCGTATAGACCACGGTTCCGTCGCGCGGTGCGGGGACCGTCATCGCCTTGATGGCCGCCTCGCTGTCGGTCACGACCGCCGCGGCCTGCGCGTGCTTGCTCTCGAGGAGGCGAATCTCCGCGGTCGCCGCCTGCTCGAACGCCGCGAGACGCTCACGGATCGACGCGACCTCGCGCTTCGACGTGTCGTAGTCGAGCCGCACTTCCTCGCGCTCCTTGATGCCGACGATGTCGGCCGGCGCCTCGAGCTTCAGCGCGGTCTTGCGCATCTTCGCCTCCGCCTCGGCCAGCGCGAGGCGGTCGCTCTCGCGCCGCAGCGAGAGGTCGGCGCGCTTCTTCTCGATCTCCTTCGCCGCCTGCTCCGCGAGAGCGCGGTATTGATCGAGGCGGCGCTGCAGGTCGGCCGTGTCGAAGCCGAGGACCGGCGCACCTTTCTTCACGTCCGAGCCTTCGGGCGCGAGCATGGAGACCTTGAACTCCCAGACGTCGTGGATCTGCGGCGGGCCGAGGATGCTGGAGTCAACCGCCGAGAGCGTGCCGGAGACGTCGACGCCGCTGACGACATCGCCGCGCGTCGCCTCGACCCAGTCGCCCTGGCGGTCGGCCGCGAGCTTGTTGCGCAGCGCCCAGCCGCCGAAGAGAAAGAGCGCGACCGCCGCGATCGGGATGACGATGCGTGGACGCTTCATGATCCCAGCCGCGCTCCTTCCTGGAGTCCCGAAGTGACGACGCACTCCTGCGCGTTGCAGGAGCCGACGTCGACGCTGACGAACTTGCCGCCGGAGAGGCGAACGCGGGGCGATTTGCCGCTGAAGTCGAGCGCGGCGCGCGGCGCGACGAGGACGTTGTCCTTCGACTCGCGGTCGATCTCGACGCGCGCGGAGAGCCCGGGCCGCATCCGCTGCGGATCGATCTGGTCGAGCTTCACGAGGACGACGAACGCGCGGCGCAACGACCCGCGAGCCCCTTCCTGCGCGACCGCCGAGACGGCATCGACGCGTCCGGCGAAGTGCATGTTCGGATAGCCGTCGAGCGTCACGCGCGCCGGCATGCCGCGGAGCACCCGGCCGTCATCGACGTCGGGGAGCGCGGCGGTCACGCGCATCGAATCGAGCTCCGGAATCACGGCGATCGGAAAACCGACCCACACCGAGTCGCCCGCCTGCAGCTTGCGCGCTTCCCACGGGATGTCCTTCACGACCACGATGCCCGCCTGGGGCGCGCGGAGGATGAGCGAGTCGATGCTCTGCTCCGCGATCGTGACCTCGTCCTGCGCGTGCCCGATCTTCACGATCAGATTCGCGCGGTCGGCGTCGTCGGCCTTCTGCTGCGCGGCGAGCGTCGCCCGCGCCTTGTCGTAGTCGGTCGTGGCGCGGCGCAGCTTCGTCTGGCGGTCTTCGTAGTCGCGGCCCGAGACGATGTCCTTCGGCACTGCCGCCTCGATCTTCGCCTTGTCGAGATCGCCCTTCTTCTTCTCGACGTCGAACTGCTTGTCGCGCAGGTCGCCCACCCACTCCGCCGCCTTCTCCTGCAACTCCTGCTGCGCCTGCGTCAGGTCCTGGCGCTTCTTGTCGAGATCGGCGGTGAACGGCGTGTTGTCCAGCTCCGCGACGCGCTCGCCCGCTTTCACCGGAACGCCGTCGTCGATCAGCCAACGGATCGACGACTGCCACGACGGCAACTGCGGAACGCTGATCATCGCGCCGCGAGCCGCTTCGAGCTCGCCGGTCAGCACCATCGTGCTGGTGAACTTTCCGCGGCGCACGCGCATCTCGCCCGGCTTCGGCGTGTCGTACGCCGAAAAGCAGCCGGCCATGAGGAGCACCGCACCGAGCAGCAGGGATCGCTTCATGACCAAGTCTCGAAAGTGTAGGACGTCAAAACGGCACCGTCGGTTACTGAATTTCGACGACTGGAGCGACTGCGAGGTTAGTGCGGGCGTGCCCAGCGTCTACAATCTCGCGCCGTGCAGCGGTTCACCCTCCTCGACCGGAACACCGTCGCGAACAGTTTCGCCGACGACGTGCGTCGCGGCCTGGCCGCCTCGCCGAAGTTTCTCCTCCCTCAATACTTCTACGATGCTCTCGGATCGGCGCTCTTCGACGCCATCACGAATTTGCCCGAGTACTACCCGACCCGCTGCGAGACGGAGATTCTGACGACGCACGCCGCCGACATGGCGAACGAGTTCGGCACGCCGATCCGCCTCATCGAGCTCGGAAGCGGGACGTCGAAGAAGACGCGAATCCTCCTCGATGCGATCTGCGCGCGGCAGCCGGAGCTCGAATACGTCCCGGTCGACGTCGACGGCGAGATGCTCGAGAAAACCGCCGACGACCTGCTGTACGAGTACGACCACCTGCGCGTCACCGCCGTCTGCGCCGACTTCAAGCAGCCGTCGCGCGCCCTGGCCGGTGTGGTCCGCAATGACGTCCGCAACGTCGTCCTCTTCCTCGGCTCGACGATCGGCAACCTGACGTTCGACGAAGCGGTGACCATGCTCCGCGATCTCCGTGACGTCCTTTCCGATCGCGATCTCTTCCTCCTCGGCGCGGACCTGCGCAAACCGAAGGATGTCCTCGAGCCGGCCTACGACGACGCGCTCGGTGTCACGGCGTCGTTCAACCGCAATCTCCTGCTGCGCATCAACCGCGAGCTCGGCGGCAACTTCGACCTGTCTCAATTTACGCACCGCGCCTTCTACGACCAGGAACGCGGCCGTATCGAGATGCACCTCATCAGCTCCGCGGCGCAAACAGCCACCATCGGCGAGGCAACGTTCTCCTTCGCCGCCGGCGAGACGATCCACACCGAGAACTCCTACAAATACGACGACCCCTCCCTCGCCCGGATCGCCAACACCGCCGGTTTCTCCATCGCCCGCACCTGGAGCGACTCCCGCACCTGGTTCGCCGACGCGCTGATGCGGGCGTAGAATGTCAATGCTTACGTCAACGTTAATGTCAATGACAGAGGGACATTCATCATGGCCTCGGCGCTCTCAGAACGACTGGAAAAGATCAAAGAGCTAGGCGGCATCACGGGACGAGACGTCGCTCAACTCCTCGACACGACGCCCGAGACGGTTTCTCGCTGGAGCACGGGAAAGATCGATCCGCAAAGAGACCGGCTGCGCCGCCTTCTCGAGCTAGAGTTCTTTCTCGCAGAACTTTCGGAGTTCTACTCGCCGGACGAGGCGAAGCTATGGCTGTTTAGTCCCCACAAATCGTTGGGCGGAGAAACAGCGGCGGCGCGTATCCAGGCAGGCAAGA
>DASYSN010000093.1:0-1767 GCA_036003305.1 Thermoanaerobaculia bacterium | reverse complement strand
GCTGCCGCGGCGCGGGCGCCTGCGAGTTGTCGAAGAGGGCGAAGAAGTTGCGGTGGAAGAGCAGGCTGAGAACGAGCAGCAGGATCACGCCGCCGCAGCCGAGCGACCCGCCGCCAAGCCCGAACCCACCGAATCCGCCGCTGCTCGAGCCGCGAGCATCGTCGATGTCTGAGCTGATTCCCCCTGGAGTCCAGCGCACGCGTGACGGAATAGCACGAGCAAGGCCAACCGGCGTGCCGTGCTAGATCGACTCGCCGCTGGCCGGCGGGTAGTCGTCGGCGCGGACGAGGATCTCGCGGGGCTTCGAGCCTTGCGATGGGCCGACGACGCCGTTCGCTTCCATGATCTCGATCAGGCGGGCGGCGCGGGAGTAGCCGAGCTTCAGGCGGCGCTGCAGATACGATGCGGACGCCTGCCCCGTCGTCAGCACCACGCGGACGGCCTCGTCGTACTTCGGATCCTCGAGATACTCGATCCCGTCGGCGCCGCTCTTCTCCGGCTCGATCTTCGTCACTTCCTCGAGATACTTCGGCTCGCCCTGATTGCGCTTCACGAAGTCGACGATGTCGTTGATCTCGCGCTCCGAGACGTACGCGCCGTGCAGGCGCCGGATGCGCGCGGTGCCGGGGGGCAGGAAGAGCATGTCGCCGTTGCCGAGGAGCTTCTCGGCGCCCTGCGTGTCGAGGATCGTGCGGGAGTCGATGCGCGACGCCACCTGATAGCTGATGCGCGACGGGAAGTTCGCCTTGATCACGCCGGTGATGACGTCGACCGAGGGCCGCTGCGTCGCGATGATCAGGTGGATGCCGACCGCGCGCGCCTTCTGCGCGAGACGCGTCACCGAATCTTCGACGTCCTTCGGCGCCACCATCATCAGGTCCGCGAACTCGTCGATGATCACGACGATGTACTGCAGCGGCTCCGGAATCGGCGCATCCTCCGCGCTCTTCTTCGCGCGGCGCAACGCGTCCGGATCCTTCAGCAGCGCGTTGTACTGATCGATGTTGCGCACGCCGCACTCGGCGAGCGTGCGGTAGCGGTTCTCCATCTCCGCGACCGCCCAGATCAGGGCGTTCGAGGCGAGCTTCGGATCGGTCACGATCGGATGGAGCAGGTGCGGGATGTCCTCGTAGATCTTCAGCTCGACCATCTTCGGGTCGATCATGATCATCCTGAGCTGCTTCGGGAGCGCCTTGTAGAGCAGCGAGACGATCATCGAGTTGAGGCCGACCGACTTGCCGGCGCCGGTCGCGCCGGCGACGAGCAGGTGCGGCATCTTCGCGAGGTCGGTGACGACCGCGTCGCCGTGAATGTCCTTGCCGAGGGCGAGCGTCAGGAGCGACTGCTGCTGGGTGAACGCGTCGGTGTCGATGATGTCGCGCAGCGCGATCAGCTCGCGCTTCTTGTTCGGCACTTCGATGCCGACCGTCGACGAGCCGCTGATGCGCTCGATGCGGATCGACTCCGCCTTCAGCGCGAGCGCCAGGTCGTCGCCGAGGTTCACGACCTTGGCGTACTTCACGCCGGCCGACGGCTTGAACTCGAACGTCGTGACGACCGGACCGGGGTGGTACGCGGTGATCTCGCCTTCCACGGCGAACTCGCGGCAACGCTCCTCGATCAGGTGTCCGATCTCGAGGTACTTCTTGTGGACCTCGTCGTTGATCGTGTCCTGCTTCGGCCCTTCGACGAGCAGGTTCACGGGCGGCAGCTCGTCGCTGAACGAGCGCTGCGACCGCGTCTCCTTCTTCGCCACCGGCTTGCGCG
>DASYSN010000092.1:0-7158 GCA_036003305.1 Thermoanaerobaculia bacterium | reverse complement strand
TCGACCGGCGCGAGCATGAAAGCCGTCGCGCCCATTGAGACAATGCGGCCGGGGAAGTTCGCGTCAGCAGGCGTGATCGGATCTTCGAAGAAGCCCGCTGTGCCGGCCGTTCCGGCGTCGTTATAGATGCGTGCGACGATTTGTGGCTTGCCGATTCCGGACGCGATGATCATGTCGAGCGACCCGAGACCGGTCACTCCCATTGCGGTGCCGAGATCGGGCAGCGTCAACGCCTGGCCGCTGGCGATCGAGTAGGGCAATGACGTATCGGTCGACGCTCCCGCGACTCCTGCATGGTGAAACACGAGGCGTCCCGACATGGCACTCGCGCCGGGTCCGGGATTGAGAAGCTGAAGCGACGTCTTGAAGCTCGACCCAAACGTCCCGGTCACCGATCCGACCGCGGGCAGCACCGCCGCCAGCGACT
This sequence comes from Thermoanaerobaculia bacterium, assembly GCA_036003305.1. Classification (GTDB taxonomy): domain Bacteria; phylum Acidobacteriota; class Thermoanaerobaculia; order Gp7-AA8; family Gp7-AA8; genus DASXHZ01. The sequence continues at coordinate 6,731 of DASYSN010000092.1, read as the reverse complement.
CGGTTGCGGTTCCGGAGCCGAAGAGCGCCAGCGGGCTGCCGGCGCGTGCGCCGTCCGCAACCGCAAGGGTGCCGCTGACGTCACCCGAGTACGCGAGGTAGCCGGCGGCAACGATCCCGACGAGTGTCTGCGCGTTGCCGCAATTCGCGAGGCGCGCCACCCCGATCAGGTCACCCTGCTGAACTGAAACGGCAGGCGACATCGTGATGACGCTCGAGGAGGTGTTGAACGGTCCTCGTTCGGCGGTCAGCGTCAGGTTGTCGCCGACGCGGCGAAAGAACTTGATCTTGATCGCGTTCGTGCATCCTGAGTTCGACCAAGGGATTTTCACCGAAGTGACGGTGCCGGTCGCCGTGGCCGGATTGTCGAGCGAGATATCGGTACGAACGCTGGCGGACACGCCAGCATCGCCGGCATTTGGCGACGCGATGTCGACGCCCACCGTCAACGTCTGGCCGAACACGACCGGCGCGGCTACGACCATGAGACATAGAAACGCAACACACCCTTTCATGGGACTCTCCTCCTGAAGCATGAGTATGTCGTTCGCGGTCCGGAAGGTGTGCCGCAGCTCACGTCGCCTGCGCCCGCTTCTTGCAGAATGTGCGGCGTGTCCAACTTCGACGTGATCGAGCCGGCGACGGGCGAACGGCTCGCGTCGATCCCGCAGGCGACCGAGGCCGACGTCGATCGCGTGGTACGCGCGGCCGATCGCGCGTTCCGTTCCGGCGCCTGGCGATCGATGAACACGCGCGCCCGCGGCCGCGTGCTGCTGCGACTCGCGGAGCTCATTCGCGAGCACCGCGATGAGCTCGCGCGCCTCGAGTCGCGCAACGTCGGCAAGCCGATCCGCGAGTCGCGCGACGAGGTCGACCTCGCCGCCGACTGCTTCGAGTTCTACGCCGGCACCACCAACAAGATCGCCGGCCAGACGATCCCCGGCGCCGCGAGCGGCGTGCTCATGACGTTCCGCGAGCCGGTCGGCGTCTGCGGGATCATCGTGCCGTGGAACTTCCCGATCGCCATCACGTCGTGGAAGTCCGCGGCCGCGCTCGCGATGGGAAACACCGTCGTCCTCAAACCGGCCGAGCAGACGCCGATGACGGCGCTCCGCCTCGCCGAGCTCGCGCACGAAGCCGGCATCCCCGACGGCGTCTTCACCGTCGTCACCGGCCCCGGCTCCAGCGCCGGCACCGCGCTCACGACGCATCCGCTGGTACGCAAGCTCGCGTTCACCGGCTCGACGGAAGTCGGCAAGCAGGTGATGCATCACGCGGCGGACGACATCAAGCGCGTGAGCCTGGAGCTCGGCGGCAAATCGGCGAACGTGATCTTCGACGACTGCGACTTCGGCCGCGCCGTCGCTTCCGCTGTCTCTTCATCCCTCGGCAACGCCGGTCAGGACTGCTGCGCGCGCTCCCGCATCCTCGTGCATCAGCCGATCTACGACCGCTTCTCGCAGGCGCTCGTCGACGCGTTCGACAAAGTGAAGCTCGGCGATCCGCTCGACGAAGGGACCGAAATGGGACCGCTCGTCACCGCCACGCATCGCGAGCGCGTGCTCTCCTACATCGAGAGCGGCAAGTCCGAGGGCGCGACGCTCGCGACCGGCGGCACGTGCGGCGAGCAGTGCTTTCTCTCACCGACCGTGTTCACGGCTGTCACGCCCGAGATGCGCATCGTGCGCGAGGAGATCTTCGGCCCGGTCGTGACGGTGATGCCTTTCCGCGACGAAGCGGAGGCGGTCGCGATCGCGAACGACAGCATGTACGGCCTCTCCGGCTCGATCTGGACCCGTGACGTCGGCCGCGCCATGCGCGTCGCCCGCGCCATCGAGACCGGCAACCTCTCGATCAACTCCGGTTCCAGCGTCCACCTCGAAGCCCCGTTCGGCGGCGTCAAACACTCCGGCCTCGGCCGCGAGCTGGGGCTGCAGGTGCTCGACAACTACACTGAATGGAAGACCGTGTACGTTGATGTGAGCGAGTGATGCAGGGACGAATCGACCTCGACGCCCTCAAACGCCTCGTCACCGATGACGAGATCGAGACGGTGATCGCCTGTTTCCCGGACATGTACGGACGGCTCGTCGGGAAGCGGATCGCGGCGAAGTTCTTCCTCGACGAGGTCGCGGAGCACGGGATGCACGCGTGCGACTACCTCCTCGCGTGCGACGTCGACATGGATCCGGTACCGGGCTACACGTTCACGTCGTGGGCGAAGGGGTACGGCGACTTCCACCCGGTTCCCGACTTCGAGACGATGCGGATCGCGTCGTGGCAGAACAAGACGGCGATCGTCCTCTGCGACATTCACGACGAAAAGACGGAATCGATGCTGGCGCTCGCCCCGCGCTCGATCCTCCGCAAGCAGATCGCCCGCGCCGCCGAACAGGGCTACACCGCATTCGGCGCCTCGGAGTTGGAGCTGTACGTCTTCAACGACTCGTTCGACGACGTCGCGAAGAAGGGTTTCATCAACCTCGAACCGATCGGCCGCCTGATCGAGGATTACCACATCCTGCAGGGGACGAAGGAAGAGTTCCTCATCGGCGACATCCGCTCGCACCTCGAACGGAGCGGGATTCCTGTCGAGTCGTCGAAAGGCGAATGGGGGCCGGGTCAGCAGGAGATCGGCCTTCGCTATGCCGAGCTGCTCGAGATGGCCGACCGGCACCACCTCTACAAACACGCCGCGAAAGAGATCGCGTGGAAGCACGGCAAGGCGATCACGTTCATGGCGAAGTGGGACGAGCGCTACGCCGGCTCGAGCTGCCACATCCACATCTCGCTCTGGGACAAGAACGGCAAGAAGTCGCTCTTCGCGGGAGAAACCCCGACCTTCCGCCACTTCCTCGGCGGCTGGATGGCGCACATCCGCGAGCTCTTCGCGTTCTATGCGCCGTATCCGGCGTCGTACAAGCGCTACGTCGCCGGCTCATTCGCGCCGACCGGCATCGCGTGGTCCCACGACAACCGCACGGCCGGATTCCGGATCGTCGGCAGCGGACAGTCGCTCCGCATCGAGTGCCGCGCGGCTGGCGCCGACGCGAACGCGTATCTCGCCTTCGCCGCGACGCTCGCGGCGGGCCTCGACGGCGTCGCGAACGAGATCGAGCCGCCGGCCGCGTTCGAAGGCGACGTCTACGCGGCGCAGGACCTTCCTCACGTCCCGCACACGCTCAACGAATCAATCGTGGCGCTCGAACAGAGCGCCTTCGCGCGGGCAGCGTTCGGCGATGACGTCGTCGAGCACTACCTGCACTTCTTCAAAACCGAGCAGCGCAAATTCGACGCCGCGGTCACCGATTGGGAGCGGCGGAGGTACTTCGAACAAGCATGAGACTCCAGAACAAAGTAGCCCTCATCACCGGCGGCGGCAGCGGCATCGGCAAGGCTTCGTGCATCGCGTTCGCGCGTGAAGGCGCGAAGGTCGTCGTCGTCGATCTGAAAAAAGAGACGGCCGAGGCGACGGCGAAGGAGGTCGGCGGCGTCGCATTCGCGGCCGACGTCTCCAAAGCGAGCGACGCCGAGGGGATGGTGAAGTTCGCCGAGGAGACGTACGGGCGGCTCGACATCATCTTCAACAATGCCGGCGTCTTCTTCGACGACGACGGCTCCGTGACCGAGACGTCCGAGGAGACGTGGGACCGCGTCATCAACATCAACCTCAAAGGCGTGTTTCTCGGCTGCAAGTACGCGATCCCGGCGCTGTTGCGCGCCGGCGGCGGCTCGATCATCAACACCGCCTCCTTCGTCGCGATCGTCGGCGCCGCAGTGCCGCAGATCGCCTACACGGCAAGCAAAGGCGGCGTGCTCTCGATGACGCGCGAGATCGCCGTCGAGTTCGCGCGCAAGAATATCCGCGCGAATGCCCTCTGCCCCGGCCCGGTCGAGACGCCGCTACTGCAGGAGCTCCTCGCCGACCCCGCGCGCCGCCAGCGCCGCCTCGTCCACATCCCCCCCGGCCGCTTCGCGCGCGCCGAGGAGATGGCCAACGCCGCGCTGTTCCTCGCGAGCGACGAAAGCTCCTACGTGAATGGCGCCACGTTCATGGTCGACGGCGGGATCACCGCCGCATACATCACGCCGGAGTGACTGGTTACTGGTTCGTAATCTGCGTCGCAGGCGAGACCCAGCCGTCGCCTGTCCCGTTGTCGGTCGATGACGCGTATGCCGTCCACGAATCCGTATCCGTCACGTCGTTCGGCGGCGTGAAGATGACGTAGAGGTTCCCGTAGTTCCCCGATGGCAGGTTCGTCTGAATCATCGAGAACGCCGGTACGGTCACCGTGAAGCTCGTCGAGCCGTTCGTGCCGACGACCTGCACGGTCCAGGTATGCGGATTCGAGAAGTCGGCGTTGAGGATGCCGATGTTCGTGCGGTAGCTCGCGTCCTGACGGAGGCCGAGGGCGAACCCCTGGCCGCTGCCCTCGATCTGGAAAATGCCGGAGCCGCCGAAGTTCTGCGAGACGGTGCCGAGCGTCGTGTTCGGCTGTGGGGTGTAGATGCGCGAGAACGCGTCGATCTTGGCGTTGAGATCGATGCTGCTGTCGTCCGGCAAGCGCGCGACGATCTCGAGCGAGCCGAGACCGGAGTAGTGCATGTACTGGCCGACCGCGTCCGCCATGTTGACCGCGGTGTTCGCCGGGATATTGAAGTACTGCACGGTCGTCGAGAAACCGCTTCCCCCTTGCGGGATCCAGCGGACGCGCACCTTCTGGACCTGGTTGCGGTAGTTCGCGACCATCACGTCCGACTTGTAGAACGTGCCGAAGTTGCCCTGGAGACTTCCGGCGGCCGGGATGAAGATCCACTGGTCATAGCCGGTCGTGAGGGCGGCGCTCGTATGCGCACCGCGCGTCGGCACGCCGGAGAGGACGGCGCGAAGCATCGCCTTCTCGCGCGCGGCGGTTGCTGCTTGTTCCGTTGCACTTGGGGCCGCCATGGCAGCCGAAGAAACCAGGAGAAGGCCGGCGAGCAGCTTTTTCATAACGCCTCCGTTTGTTGATATGAAAAGTAATCTAGTTCTGAAATCGCCGGCTTGCCAGTGTCGTTAGTCACACAAATGACCTTCGATCCGAAATCGCACGCGCGTGCGGTCGTCCTCGCGACGACCATGAACACGGTCGTCCCGGCGCCGTCCTTCTTCGAGTTGCAACTTCGCGTGCCGGCGATCTACGCGACCGTCAACGCCGGCCAGCCGGTCGCCGCGCCCGAGGTCACCGCGACGCGGTATGCGTCGCGCTGCCGTTGCGGATCTCGATCGAGCCGTTCGTCGTACGCAGCCGCAAGTCGGCACCGCCGCCGTTGATCGTTCCGCGCAGCGAGTGACGTCCCATCGAGTGCGTCGTCACGGCGATCTCGCTCTCGATGCCGCCGTTGGTCGTGCTCGCGTCGATCTCCGCGGCGAGCGATGACGGGACGGTCAGCACGATCTTGCCGTTGGTCGTCGACAGGCGGTTCGACCGCGCGCGGTCGACGCTCAGCAGCTCCGCCGTCACGCGGCCGTTCGTCGTCGATGCGTCGACGTTCCCGGCACAGCGGTCGAGCCGGATGTGGCCGTTCGTCGTCTGCACCTTCAGGATCCCGGAGACGGCGGTCACCTCGATCGCGCCATTCGTCGTCTCGACGTCGAGCGACATCGAGCGCGGAACCGTGATGTCGTACTCCACCTTCGCGTCCGACCAATTGCCGGTCAGGAAATCGAGGAATCCGAGGCTTCCGTGGGCCGGATAGACCGTGTGCACCGAGACTCCGCCGTCGCGCGGCGTGATCTCGACCTGCAGCGCGTTCAGCGCGCTCTTCGGATCGTCCGCGCGCGAGACCGTCTTCACCGCATGCACCCGCACCCGCGGCTGGTCCCACGACGTAACGTTCACATGCCCGTTCACGTTGTCGAGCGCAAACGTCGCCCCAGGCCGGACGTCGTACGTCTTGTCGATCGTCTGGGAGAGGGTTTCCGCGTGGAGAGCGGCGGCGGCGAGGGTGAGAAGCGCGGCGATCACGAGTCTTCGCATGCCCTCTATTACGTCGGCGGCGCGTGAAAGTTAACCGGACCGGGTATTCTTGTGCCGTCCAGCCCATGAACAAACGAGCCGTACTCGTCCTCCTCGCGATCGGACTCATCGCAGCCGCCACGGCACTGCGCCTCCGCGGACCGTCGCCGAAACCGGCAAGTGCCCCCGCGAACGAGTTCTCCGCAGCGCGCGCGCTGCAGGCGGAAAAAGACACCATCGGCGGCACGAGCCCCCATCCGTCGGGCTCGAAGGCGAACGAGGCGGTCCGCGACCGGATCGTGGCCCGCCTGCAGTCGCTCGGTTACAACGTCAGGATCGAGACACGGTTCGCCTGCAGCGCCCACCCGCTCTGCGCCAACGTCGAGAACATCATCGCGACACGGCCCGGCGACAAGAACGGCCCGCCGGTGCTCGTCGCCGTCCACTACGACTCCGTCCCCGCGGGCCCCGGCGCGTCGGACGACGGCATCGGCGTCGCCTCGGCGCTCGAAGTCGCACGGATCATCGCGAAGGAAAAATCGTCGAACCCGATCGAGCTCCTCATTGACGACGGCGAGGAGCTCGGACTCCTCGGCGCCGAGGGGTTCGTGCAGGCGATGCCGACCGTCGGCGCGGTCGTCAACCTCGAGGCGCGCGGCACCAGCGGCCCGAGCTACCTCTTCGAGACGAGCGCCAACAACCGCTGGTTCCTCGGGGCCGTCGCACGCTCGCT
>DASYSN010000091.1:0-19210 GCA_036003305.1 Thermoanaerobaculia bacterium | reverse complement strand
CGCGGACGACTTCGCGCGCGCTCTCAAGACCGCGGACGTCGCGATCGTGGCGCCGATCTACGCGGCGCGCGAGAAGCCGATCGAGGGCGTCAGCGCGCGGATGATCGCCGACGCGGAGAGCGGGATCGAGTTCCTCGACCGGTCGAACAGCGAGATCTACAACGAGATGCGCCGGCGCCTCGAGCCGAACGACATTTTCATCACCATGGGCGCCGGCGACGTGCACGAGATCGCCGAGATGCTGGTGCGGGGGGCGGCGGCATGAGCAGCGCGTTCGATCAGAGCGAGCCGCGCTTCTTCCGGCCGTCGGACGCCACGCGCGTCCGCCGCAACCTGCGCGTCATCCAGTTGCAGCGCGTCGTGGTCGTGCTGCGCAACGCGCTCTTCATCGCGATCGTGGCGATCGTTGGGTTATGGGCGTACCGCCAGACGCAGTCCGACGCGCGCTTCGCCGTCCGCCACATCGAGATCGCGGGCGCAGTGCGCACGCAGCGAACCGCAATCGAGGCGATCACGCAGCGCTACGTCGGCCTGAACCTGTTCAAGATCGACATCGCCCGCGTGCAGAACGACCTGCACTCGCTCGCCTGGATCCAGCGGATCGCGATCGAGAAGAAGGTGCCCGACACCCTGCGGATCAACGTCGTGGAGCGGACTCCTGTCGCGCTCGCGATGCAGAACGGGACGCTGCAGTACGTCGACGCGACCGGAGTCGTCTGCGGCGAGCTCTCGCCGTCGATCGGTGACAGCGACCTCCCGATCGTCCGCGACGCGGCCGGTCCCGAGCTCGTCCGCTCGGTGCAATTCATCGACACGCTGCGGACGAAAGATCCGGTCGTCTACTCGCGCCTCGGCGAAGTGCACCCGATCGCGCCGCGCGGATTCGCGATCTTCGACCGCGACCTCGACACCACCGTTTACGCCAACGCGGACGACGTTTCGCCCAAGTTCCGCGACCTCTACGCCATCGCGCAGTCGGAGAAGCTCGGCCGGTCGCAGATCGAATACGCCGACCTGCGCTTCTCCGGCCGCATCGTCATCAAGCCGGTTCACCCGTTTACGACAGCCGCGGCGCCGCTGCCCAGCAGCGCGCCCGCGCAGATCACCAACTAGGAGACGCTGCCATGCCCCGAACGGAAGAGAAATACATCGTCGCGCTCGACATCGGAACGTCCAAGGTCTGCGTGCTGGTCGGCGAGATCAACGACCGCAACCAGATCGAGATCATCGGCAAGGGCACCTCGCCGATGAAGGGGACGCGGCGCGGCAACATCATCAACCTCGATCAGGCGGTCGACGCGGTCAAGAAAGCGGTCGACGAAGCCGAAGTGATGGCCGGCCTGCAGATCGAGTCGGTGTACGTCGGCGTGTCGGGCGATCACATCCGCTCCGTCAACTCGCGCGGCGTCGTCTCGGTGATGGGCAAGCACAAGGAGATCGCGCGCGAGGACATCGACCGCGTCATCGAGGCGTCGAAGTCGATCAACGTGCCGGCCGAGCTGGAGCTGTTGCACGTGATCCCGCGCGAGTTCGTCGTCGACGGCCAGGACGGCATCCACGATCCGCTCGGGATGACGGCGACGCGCCTCGAAGCGAACGTGCACATCGTCACGGGCGCGCGGACGCACGACCAGAACATCCTCACCGCCGTGAACAAGGCGGGGATCGCGGTGCAGGAGCTGGTGCTCGAACAGCTCGCGGCCGCCGAGGCGGTGTTGACGCAGGACGAGCGCGAGATGGGCGTCCTCCTCATGGACATCGGCGCCGGCACGACCGACTACGCCGTCTTCCTCGAAGGCAACGTCGTGCACACCAACGTGCTGCCGGTCGGCGCCGGCCACTTCACGAGCGATATCAGCGTCGTGCTGCGGACGCCGATGGAAGACGCGGAACGGATCAAGAAGCGGTACGGCTGCGCGCTCGCGTCGCTGGTGACCGAGGATGACCCGATCGAAGTGCCGACCGTCGGCGGCCGTGCGCCGAAGATCCTGTCGAAGCAGGAGCTGACGGGGATTCTCGAACCGCGGGCGGCCGAGATCGCAAAGCTCGTCTACCGCGATCTCGAGAAGGTCGGGCTGGAGAAGGAGATCCGCAGCGGCGTCGTCATCGTCGGCGGCGGCGCGGAGATGGATGGCGTGGTCGAGATGGCCGAGCAGATCTTCGACCAGTCGGCGCGCAAGGGCGTGCCGCGCGGCCTCGGCGGGCTGTCCGACACGGTGGCCGGTCCGGAGTGGGCGGCGGCGGCCGGGCTGCTGCTGTGGGGATTCCGGACGGAAGCGAAAGTACGGCGGCGTCCGCGAAAAGGTCTGGCAAAAGTCGCCGATTCGTTTAAGCAACTCTTTACATGGAACTGATTGTCGTTACAATTTCGGGAGACGGTAAATGATTACATTTGACGAAAAGTCCGGAGCGGGCAACCTGACGGTCATGATGGAAGACGATCAGCTCACCGCGAGGATCAAAGTCATCGGGGTGGGCGGGGGTGGTGGTAACGCCGTCAACCGGATGATTCAGGCAGGCATCAAAGGCGTCGAGTTCATGGTCGCGAACACGGACGTCCAGGCGATGCGCGCGTCGCTGGCCCCCACGAAGCTGCAGATCGGCGGGAAGCTGACGAAGGGCCTCGGCGCCGGCGCGAACCCGGAGGTCGGGAAGCAGGCGGCGCTCGAAGACACCGATCGCATCCTCGAGGCGCTGCACGGCGCGGACATGATCTTCATCACGACCGGCATGGGCGGCGGCACCGGCACCGGCGCGGCGCCGATCATCGCGTCGCTCGCCGCGGAGCTCGGCGCGCTCACGGTCGCGGTCGTGACGAAGCCGTTCGCGTTCGAAGGGAAGCGGCGGCGCGTTCAGGCCGAGCAGGGCATCCGCAGCCTCCGCGACACGGTCGACACGCTCATCACGATTCCGAACGAGCGGCTGCTGAACTTCGTCGAGCGCGGTACGTCACTCGGCGACGCATTCAAGATGGCCGACGACATCCTGCGTCAGGCGGTGCAGGGCATCTCGGATCTCATCACCGTTCCCGGCGAGATCAACCTCGACTTCGCTGACGTCAAGACGATCATGCACGGCATGGGGATGGCGCTCATGGGAACGGGCGTCAGTTCCGGCGAGCACCGCGCGGTCGAGGCGGCGCAGCGCGCGATCTCGTCGCCGCTGCTCGAAGAGGCGTCGATCGAAGGCGCCAAGGGCGTGCTGATCAACGTCACCGGCAGCAGCGACATGACGCTGTTCGAAGTGCACGAGGCGGCGTCGATCATCCAGGAAGCGGCCGACGAAGAGGCGAACATCATCTTCGGCACGGTCATCGACAACAACATGCGCGACGAGATCAAGGTGACGGTCATCGCCACCGGATTCGACGCCGCGACGAAGGGGCTGCTCAATACACGCGGCGAGTCGATGTCGGCGACGATCGCCTCACGCGGTGTCGCCGCCGCGGCGCCCCGCACGACCTCCGCTGCGATGAGCGGGCAGCAGCTCGCCTCGCATCACGAGGAACCGGCGGCGCCGCCGCAGATTGGAGCCGAGGGTGAGATCTACGATCCACCCTTTTTTCGCAAGGGATTCGGTCGCGACGGCAGCGGCGGATTCGGGCCGATGGCGTCGAGCGATTTCGGCAATGACCTCGATATTCCGACGGTGATTCGCAATTTGAGCGATTAGATCTTCCATGGCGCACCCCTCAAGTGCGCCACCGCGGTCCTTGGGGCGAGGGACCCTTGGACCAACTGCTCCTCGGGGCGCGGTCTTCCGGCCGCGCCCCGATTTTTGGATGGGGTCAGGTCGAAAGTTGAAAGTTAAGGCCACGGCCTTAACTTTCAACTTTCGACCTGACCCCATCACTCCCACTCGATGGTCGACGGCGGCTTCGAAGAGATGTCGTACACGACGCGGTTCACGCCGCGCACCTCGTTCACGATGCGGCGCGCCATGCGGTCGAGGACGTCGTGCGGCATCCGGTACCAGTCGGCCGTCATGAAGTCGCTGGTCGAGACGGCGCGGACGGCGACGACGTTCTCGTACGTCCGCTCGTCGCCCATGACGCCGACGCTCTTCACCGGCAGCAGCACGGCGAACGCCTGCGCGATGTCGCGGTAAAGGCCGGCGCGGCGGATCTCGTCGATCACGATTTCGTCCGCGTTCTGGAGGATCTCGACGCGTTGCGCGTTCACCTCGCCGAGGATCCGGACGGCGAGCCCGGGGCCGGGGAACGGGTGACGCCAGACGAATTCTTCTTCGAGGCCGAGGTCGATGCCGAGTTGCCGCACTTCGTCCTTGAACAGCTCGCGCACCGGCTCGATGAGCTGCAAGCCCATCTTCTCCGGCAGGCCGCCGACGTTGTGGTGCGTCTTGATGACCGCGGACGGCCCTTTGATCGAGACTGACTCGATGACGTCGGGATAGAGCGTTCCCTGCACGAGGAACTCGACGTACGGCAGCCGCTTCGCTTCGTCTTCGAAGATGGCGATGAACTCGTTGCCGATCCGCTTGCGCTTCACTTCCGGCTCTTCGACGTTCGCCAGCTTCGCGTAGAAGCGCTCGCGCGCGTCGACCGCGATGAAGTGCAGTCCGAGGCGGTCGCTCAGGCGCGACGCGACCTGGACCGACTCGTTCTTCCGCAGCACTCCGTTGTCGACGAAGATCGCCGTGAGCTTGTCGCCGATCGCCTCGGCCACGAGCAGTGCGGCCACGGTCGAGTCGACGCCGCCGCTGACCGCCGCGATGGCGTGCCGATTCCCGACCTGCCGCCGGATCTCTTCGACTTTGCGGCGCCGGTAGTCGCCGAGGTCCCATGAAGACTTGCAGCCGGCGAGGTCGAACAGGAAGTTCTTCAGGATCTGCGTGCCCGCCTCGGTGTGCGTGACCTCCGGGTGGAACTGGATGCAGTAGACGCGGCGCTCGCGATTCTCGAACGCCGCGATCGGCGCGTTCGTCGACTTTGCCGTGACGCGGAATCCCGGCGGCTCGCGGAAGATGTTGTCGCCGTGGCTCGCCCAGACGCGCTGATGTTTCGGCGTGTCCTTGAACAGCGGCGACTCCGCCGTGACGTCGATCTCGGCCCGGCCGTACTCGCGCTCGCTCGCCGCTTCCACGCCGCCGTCGAGCAGGTACGCCGTCATCTGCATCCCGTAGCAGATGCCGAGGATCGGGATGCCGAGATCGAAGACGTCGCGCGAGCAGATCGGCGCCGACTCGCCGTACACCGACTGCGGGCCGCCGGAGAAGATGATGGCGGTCGGCGCCATCGCGCGGATTTTCTCGACCGGGTAGTCGAACGGGTGAACGACGGAGTAGACGCGCTGGTCGCGGATGCGGCGCGCGATCAGTTGCGTGTATTGCGAACCGAAGTCGAGAACGAGAACGGTCTGTTCAGGCTGCACTTTCGGATTCTATCGTCCGATGCAGCGGGGGGGAGGGGCGCCGGCTCTGCCAACTGAGCCGGCGCCGGGAGGTGGGAGTAATGCGGAAAATCTGAAGCAGTGCCCTGTTGCTTCGACGAGGTGATTCGGATTTGGTTCGCGAGGGTTGCTCCCCGTTTCCGAATCGTCACCGCTACAGCAGGTTCCGCAGCTCTTTCCCCGGCTTGAACCGGATCGTATTGCCGGGCGGGATCTTCACTTCGACGCCGGTCTTCGGGTTGCGCCCGATGCCCTTCTTGCGCTGCTTGACCTGAAACACGCCGAAGCCGCGCAGCTCGATTCGCTGCCCGCGCGCCAGCGCGTTGCGCAGCCCTTCGATGACCGTATCGACAGCCTGCGCCGCTTTGACGCGAGAAATATCCGATACCTCGGCAACCTTGTTGACGATGTCCGCTTTGATCATCGTTTCCTCCGGTCGAGCGGATTATATCTCCTTTCGATGGAACGACATCGCATCGACAACTGGCTCAAGCACGTCCTGCTTTTCAAACACCGCGCTGACGCGACGGATGCGTGCAAGGGCGGCCACGTGAAACTGAACGGCCAGCGCGTGAAGCCCGCGGCACCCGTTCACGAGGGCGACGTCGTCGAATTTCTGCTCGGCAATCACTTCCGCCGCGTGGTCGTGTCCGCCATCCCGGAGAACAATGTGTCGCGGGAGATCGCGCGCACAATGTACGTCGACGAAACCCCGAAACAGGAAGTCGTCATCGACCGTGCTGCCAAAGTCTTCCGCGACCGCGGCACCGGCCGCCCCACGAAGAAGGAGCGCCGCGACATCGACAAGATGCGGAGCTAGACTTTTCAACACGTTACGCGATGCATCCACCGGCTTCGCGGCCTCTCCTGCCAGCTTCGCGGACCCTCCCACCAGCTTCGCGGGCTCTCCCACAAGCTTCGCGAGCCTTCCCACGAGCTTCGCGGAGCCTCCCACGAGCTTCGCGGAGCTTCCCACAAGCTTCGCCGTGCTTCCCACGAGCTTCGCCGTGCTTCCCACAAGCTTCGCCGAGCTTCCCACGAGCTTCGCCCTAGCTCCCACGAGCTTCGCCCTGGTTCCCACGAGCGGTAGTACACTCCCGGCACTCCCCCCTCCACCCGGTCGATTTCGAAAAGGAGCACAAATGAAGAACCAGGTTCTCACCGGCACCGGTGCGGTCACTCCGGACGCTGTGATCGAGCAGATTCGGGCGCTTCGCGCGACGCTTCCAGAAGTGGCGGCTCTCACACCGCAGCAACGGAAGATGTTGCGAAACAGCTCACAGACGGCCCCGCCGATCGTGCAGTCGTCTCTGAATATGATCGGCGTCTCGAACGTGGTCTCGACCGCCGTCGGCATGCCGATCGAAAAGGTCCGGACGCTCCAGCAGCAGGCAATCCTCTGGAGAGCGGTCGAGGAAGAGGCGCGCAATCTGGTGGCTGGTCTCTCGGGGGCGAATGCGATCCGCCGCGATCAGCTTGCCCTGCTCGGCATCAACGCCTACGCGGTCGCCGCGCAGGCGGCCCGCGTTCCCGAAAACGAAGTCCTCGTGTCGCACGTCGAGGAGATCAGACGCCTGAAACGGATCGCGCGCCGCAAGAAGCGAGGAGCGAAGCCGGAACCGGCCGTTCCGCCCGCGGACGCTCCGCCGAACGAGAACGAGGAGTGACGATTTGCCGCATCGCTAGTCAACGAGTTGGCCTCTCGCGCGGAGCGAGAGTGCGTAGACGAAACACGCGGCGTACCCCGTGATGCTCAGGAGAGAGAGGACCAGGAGCAATACGATCTGGCGCGACGTGGCGTTCCTGAGTAGCTCCCAGGTGGCTATTGCGACGTCCGTCAGCGTTGCGGTGAGAAAGAGCGGAACAGCCGAAGCGCGCCGCCGAAACAATTGAACGGCGCCCGCGCAACCGAGCGCCAGCATCGCGGCGCGTCCGGTCCGCTCGACTCGGGACACCGGCATGTTGACTCGGCGGCCGCGGACCACCGTGTAGCCACGTGTGTAATCGACGACCATGTGTGCCGCGAGCAAGGCGAAGACCACGGTGATGACCCAGGTCCCGAGAGGGCGACGATCCATTCGATCGTCATTCTAGGACGGTGATGACGCCGCGGCGGACGTCACGTATTGACGAACCGCCGCATGTCCACGTTCAGCATCAACCCCACGGCGATGAAGAACATCATTGTCGATGACCCGCCGTAGGAGACCAGCGGCAGCGGGATGCCGGTGGTGGGCAAGACGCCGATCTGCATCGAGATGTTGATCAGGATGTGGAAGATGAAGAATGAGATGAGGCAGATCACTAAGAATGTGCCGCCGCGGTCGCGGGCGTGTTTGGCCATCGTCAGGGCCTGGACGATGAAGAATAGATAGAGGCCGAGCAGGATGGTGACGCCGATGAAGCCCCACTCCTCGCCGAGGACGGCGAAGATGAAGTCGGTGTGTCGCGCGGGTAGGTAGCCGTACTTCGCCTGCGTCCCTTGCGTGAAGCCTTTGCCGTGGATGCCGCCGGAGCCGATCGCGATCTTGGCCTGCGTCACCTGGTAGCCGGAGCCGAGCGGGTCGCGCTCCGGGTTCAGGAAAATCATGACGCGCTCTTTCTGATAGCCCTTGAGCACGAAGAAGTAGAGGCCGGGGAGCACGATCAGGGCGATGAGGATCATCGCGACCCATACGCGCCAGCGGATGCCGCCGAAGAACATCGCGACGCCGACGAGCGGCGCGAAGCTCGCCGAGGTGCCGAGGTCCGGCTCGAGGAAGATCAGGCAGACCGGGAGGCCGATGATCCCCATCGCGATCACGAACGTGCGGAAGTTGAGGTACGCGCGGTCGTTCGAGTCGAAGAACTTCGCCAGCATCAGCGCGGTGAACACCTTCATGAACTCGGACGGCTGGAACTGGAAGCCGCCGATGCGGATCCACGAATGGACGTGCGCGGTCGCCCTCCCCCAGATCAAGAGGTACAGGAGCAGCGTGATGCCGATGCCGTAGGTGATCGGCGCGATGTCGAACAGGACGTGGTAGTCGATGAAGGTGAAGATCAGCATCAGCACGATGCCGATCCCCATCCAGAGGACCTGCTTGTGGAAGGTGTTGAGCGGGTAGCCGGTCGGATCGCTGTAGAAGGTGGCGCTGTAGACGAGCATGCAGCCGATCGCCCCGATGACCAGCGCGGTGCCGAGGAAGTTGAGGTCGAGGCTGGGGAGTAAGCGGCGATCGATCATCAGTGGCCCGTCAGTGGTCCGTCAATGGCCGAGCGCGCTGTTGGCCGGCTGTGCCGGCTCCTTCGGCGCGACGCCGGGCTGCGGGAGTTTTCCTTCCTTGATCTGTTCCAGTACTTCGGGGTCCGAGAGGTTCAGGCGCGCGTTCGTTCCCTGATCCTGGAAGCGGGCCTGGTAGAGCATCTTCGCCAGCGGCGCGGAGTCGGTGCCGCCGTGCGCGCCGGCGTGCTCGACGAAGACGACGACGACCATCTGCGGGTCGTCTTTCTTTGCGTACGACGCGAACCAGGCGTGGTCGCGCTCCATGAACGGAAGGCCGGCGGTGCTGAACCAGCCGCTCTGCGCGATGACCTGCACCGTGCCGGTCTTGCCGCTGATGTCGAGGCCGGAGATGCGCGCGTTGCCGCCCGTGCCGCCCTCTTCGTTGACGACTTTCCAGAGGCCGTTGCGGACGTGTTCGAGCACGTTCGGCGAAAACTTCGTCTGCCGCAGGACCTGCGCGGGCGCGCGGTAACGCGCGACGCTGCCGTCCGGATTCGTATGTTCGATCTGGCGAAGGACGTGGGGGCGGTAGACGGTGCCGCCGTTCGCGATCGCGCCCATCATCACCGCGACCTGAAGCGGCGTGACGATGAGCGGGCCCTGTCCGATCGCCACGGAAATGGTCTCCGACGGGTACCACTTCCGGTGCTGCTTGTCCTCGGCCCACTTGGTCGACGGGACGATGCCGCCCTTTTCGCCGTCGAGGTCGACCTGGGTGATCTGGCCGAAGCCGAGGTCGTGGGCGTATTCGGAGATCGTGTCGACGCCGAGGCGCGCGCCGGTGTTGTAGAAGAAGATGTCGCACGACACCTTCAGCGCCCTCTCGACGTTCACGACTCCGTGTCCGCTCTTCTCCCAGCAGCGGAACCGGCGGCCGAAGAAGACGCCGCTGCCGCCGCAGTCGAAGGTGGTGCTCGGGTCGAGTTTGCCGGTCGCCAGGCCGGCCGTCGCCATGACGGTCTTGAAGACGGATCCGGGCGAGTAGAGGCCCTGGATGGAGCGATTGAGCTCGACCTTGTACGGGTTCGAGGCGATGGTCTTGTAGGTGTCGGTCGTGAAGCGTTTCGAGTAGACGTTCGGGTTGAACTCCGGTGACGAGATCAGGGCCAGGATCTCGCCGTTTCGCGGGTCGAGCGCCACGGCGGCGCCGACGAATTCGTTCTCGATGAAGTATTGCTCGGCGCGGCGCTGCAGCTCGAAGTCGAGCGTCAGGTAGATGTTGTCGCCGGCCTGCGGCTCCTTGCGGAGCGGCCGGTACTCGCCGAGGCGGCGGCCGTGGCTGTCGTACTCCCAGTACTGCGCGCCGTCCTTGCCGCGGAGGCGGTCGTCGTACATCAGCTCCACGCCGCGCTTTCCGATGAGGTCCCCGAGTTTCAGGTCCTTGCGGTTGGCGAGGTCTTTCTCGGTCGCCTCTCCGATGAAGCCGAGCGTGTGCGCGGCGAGGGTGTCGTACGGGTAGTTGCGGCGCTGCACCGGGTTGACGTTCAGTTCCGGAAAGCCCATCGCCTGCGACTGAATCGACGCGACCTGCTGCAGCGTCAGGTCCTCGGCGATGGTGATCGGCTGCATGCCGATCGCATTCGCGACCGCCTTGTCCCACCGGTCCTGCAACTGCGCGGGCGTCGTGCCGAGGACGCTGCAGACGAAGGTGAAGAGCTTGTCCTTGTGCGTTTTGTCGCCCTTCACCAGCGGTTTGAGGATCACGCGGTCGACGACGAGCGCGTACGCCGGCTGGTTGTCGGCGAGGATTTTTCCGTTGCGGTCCATGATCAGCCCGCGTTTGGCGGGGATGACCAGTTCGCGCATGGCGTTCGCGTCGGAGAGCGTGCGGTATTTCTCGGCCTGCAGCCCCTGGACGAACCAGAACGAGCCGGCGAGGAAGACGAAGACGCCGACCGTGACCCAAAGCACGATGTTGATGCGGAGGTTGATGAACTTCTGGTCGTCTCGGTATACGCGCATGTCACCGCCCCCTTACCAACCTGCCGGCCGTTGCGTCGCTTCGATCGGCTCCTCGCGCAGGAAGAGGAGGAGCAGTTGATAGACGAACACGCCGAAGAGCAGCGTGAAGATCGTTTTGACGAACAGCCCCTGTTCGAACATCTCCACTTTTTGCCGCAGCAACACGTTGACGAGGATGTAGATCACCAGTTCGTTCACGATGACGGCGCCGCCGAGGCAGGCCGCGAAGGGCAGCGTGCCGCGGAGCACGAGCCGCGAGTTGATGGTCGCGACGGCGTACGCGCAGACGGTCAGGGAGAAGGCGTGCAGGCCGAAGATCGCGCCGGAGAACGCGTCCTGCACGAAGCCGGCGACGACGCCCGCCACGATCGCGCCGAGGACGTTGCCGCCCATCGAGTAGTAGACGACGAGGATCACGTACGGATTGAAGAACGCGAGCGCGTTCGGGAAGAAGCTGTCGAGCAGCGAGTGCAGCGTCAGCGCGAGCAGCAGGCCGATGACGTAACGGAGCCACCTCACGGCGTGTACCCCTGAACGGCGCCCGGGATCTTGCGGGTGTGAATGATGATCACTTCTTCGATGGAGCCGAAGTCGACGCTCGGCTTCACGAGGATGTTCTTGAAGAGCTCCGGCCCCTTCTCCGCGGTGACGACGGTTCCGACGGGGATGCCTTTCGGATAGATGCCGTCGATGCCGGCGGTGAGGACCTGGTCGCCCGGCTGGACGTCGGCGAGCGACGGGATGTCGTAGAGCTGCGCGTTGCGGGTGCCGTCGCCGCGCAGCACGCCCTCGCGGCGCGTCCGCTCCAGGAGGACGCCGACGGAGCAGTTGTTGTCGATCACGAGCTGGACTTTCGACATGTCTTTGGTGGTGAGGACGACACGGCCGATCAGGCCGTTCGCGTTGACGACGGCGTCGTTGACTTCGACGGCTGACGACGAGCCGCTATCGACGACCATCGATTTGAAGCGCCCCGAGGTGTCGAGCATGATCGCCTCGGCCATGGTGGTCTGGAGCTGGAACTGCTCGGAGTAGCCGAGGAGGGCGCGGAGGCGGCGAAGGTCGGAGTCGGTCTGGCGGAGCTTGAGGTTCTCGGCGGTGAGGTCGGCGACTTTCCGATGCAGCGAGACGTTCTCGGCGACGCTGCGCCGCATGTCGAGGTAGCCGTGGTACATGTCGGAGCCGGTGCCGCCGATCCAGTTCACGAGCTTCGGCACGGGGGAGAAAACCATCATGACCGTACGCTCGAAGAGCGTCCGGGTCTCGCCGACGTAGCGCGTCCGCGTGCTGAGGCTCATCAACACGAAGAGCAACGCCAGCACGACGATGAAGAGGAGCGTCGGCCTTCGGGGGATGACGTCGGATGGTGCAGCCATTTCTTACGACGGGGGACTCAGCAGAATTTACGCCAGTAGCTATTCGATCGAGATCTTTCGCAGCAGGTTGAAATCGGTGAGCATCTGGCCGGTTCCGAGCGCGACGCACGCCAGCGGATCCTCGGCGAGCGTGACGGGGAGGCCGGTCTCTTCGCGGAGACGCCTGTCGAGGTTCTTCAGCATCGAGCCGCCGCCGGCGATGATGATGCCTTTGTCCATGATGTCGGCCGACAGCTCGGGCGGCGTGCGCTCGAGGGCGACGCGGACGGCCTCGACGATCGTGGCGACCGTCTCGCCGAGCGCCTCGCGGATCTCTTCGTCGCTGACGACGAGCGTTTTTGGCACGCCCTCGACGAGGTCGCGACCCTTGATCTCCATCGTCATCTCGTCGTCGAGCGGGAACGCCGAGCCGATCTCCATCTTGATCTGCTCCGCCGTCCGTTCGCCGATGAGGAGGTTGTACTTCCGTTTGATGTACTGAATGATCGCGTCGTCCATCTCGTTGCCGGCGACGCGCACGGACCGGGAGTAGACGATGCCCGCCAGCGAGATCACCGCGACGTCGGTGGTGCCGCCGCCGATGTCGACGATCATGTTCCCGGTCGGGTCGGTGATGGGGAGGCCGGCGCCGATCGCCGCCGCCATCGCCTGCTCGATCAGGTAGACCTCGGTCGCCCCCGCGCGAAGGGCCGAGTCTTTGACGGCGCGCTTCTCGACCTGGGTGATCTCCGACGGCACGGAGATGACGATCCGCGGCTTCACGAGAAAGCGGCGTCCATGCGCCTTCTCGATGAAATACTTGATCATCTTCTCCGTCACTTCGAAGTCGGCGATGACGCCGTCTTTCATGGGACGGATGGCGACGATGTTGCCCGGCGTGCGGCCGAGCATCTCTTTCGCTTCCTTGCCGACCGCTTCGACGTTGTTGTTGATCTTGTTGACCGCAACGATCGACGGCTCGCGGACGACGATGCCTTTGTTCTTGGCGTAGACGAGTGTGTTCGCTGTCCCGAGATCGATCGCCAGATCGTTCGAGAACATCGAGAGGAGAGACTTCACTGCCATTCTGTGCGGGCTTCCTTCTAAATGAGTTCGATTCGCGGGCTGCAAGAGTGCTGCCCTCGGTTCGGAGCGGAGTGCGGTTACTCCTCTACCAATACTACCTGTGACTTCACCGTCGGGTTTCCGGCGGCGTCGACCGCTTTCACGATGACCGTATTCTGTCCGACCTTGTTGAAGCTGACGAGCTTCTTGAAGTGGCCGTTGGTCTCGACGTCCGCTTCCTCGTCATTCACGAACACGGTCGCTCCCGGCTCGGTCTGGCCTTCGATGATGTAGAACTGGCCGCCGATGTTGAACGGCGCCTTCAGAACGAGCGCCGGAGGTTGGGTGTCGGCCGCCGCGGTCGGCGTGCTCTTGCCGCTGCCGCTCACGCGGAACCGGCGGAAGGGGGAGAACGGCCCGAGGTCGCCGTCGGGGCCGATCGACGCCACGCGCCAGTAGAAGATCCCCTCCGACTCGACTTTGGCCGTCGCCTCGAGCTTGGTCCGGCGCGAGTTGATCTCGAGCGTCGAGAAGAGCCGCGAGCGCGACACCTCCAACTGGTAAGCGACGGCACCCGGCTGGGCCTGCCACTGGAAGCTGACCTGGGTGTCGACGGCGATCGAGAAGACCTGGTTGTCGGGCGGATTAGTGAGGGCCGGCGGCATCAGGAGCTTTTTGATGGCGCCGAGGGAGCCGGCGCTGGTGGCGTTCAGTTTGTCGCCGGCCGCGATCTTCACCGCCTCGCCGCCCGCCGCCGGAGCGACGCTCGCGGTACCGCGGACGCCCATGACCGACGTCTGCTGGTCGGCCTTGTTGACGCCGACCTGGGTGGTCGATTCGGAGTCGACGACGACCTGGCTTCCGGGCGTCCGGACGGTCGACTGGTCGTTGACGGTCGCGACTTCGACCGATCCGAACTTCATCTGGACGGAGTTGGTCTTCCGCGCGGTCTGCGCGTTCATGGTCGAGTAGATCTCGAGCAGCGCGTTCGGGCCGATGGTATAGAGCGAGCCGTTCTGGAACATCAGCTCGGCCGAGGCGCTGTCGTGCGTCTTCACCCAGTCGCCGTTGACGAGCGGAGTGCGGAGATCGGCGCGGAGCCAGTCACCGGACGAGCCCTTCTGATACTCGACGTCGCCTTCGAGCGTGAGGAAGCGGGCGTCGTTCTCCTGGTCGCCGCCGCCGTTGACCGCGGTGCGGCTGATGGTCTGCGACTCGAACGCCGCCGCCTGCGCCTCCTGGTACTTCCTGGCGCTGAAGAGGTTGGAGGCGTCGTCGAGCTTTTTCTGCGACCGGTCGAACTCGGCCCGGTGGGCGTTGAAATCTTTTGACGAGGCGAGTGAATTGAGAGCTTGCCGGGCGTCGGCAATGGCGCCTTCCGCGAGGGTCCGCGGATTTCCCCGCTCGTGGCTGACGTAGAACCAGATGCCGCCGGCGAGGAGGGCGAGAAACACCACGAGCCCGATCTTCTTCAGCCGATCGATGGAGATCAGGTACCAGTCGATGTTGTCGCTAGTCGCAGCGTTCTTCCGCGCCATGCAGAATCAATGGCTTATAGCATAAGGCCCGGCTTGCCCGTGCCTGGAAGTTCCAAGTACACTGCCGCGTTTTTGCCAGACACCTCTAGCACCCCCCGAAAGGTAGTAACCAGATGCTCAAGTCAATGCGCGAAAGCTTCCACCAGCTCAAGTGGATCCTTCTCGCGGTCGTAGCAGCTTTCATCATCGGTTTCGTGTACGTCGACATGGGTCTTGGCGGCGCGCAACAGAACCGTAAGCAGGACCGGTCGTACGCCGCGCGAGTGAACGGCGACACGATCACGTTCGCCGAGTACAACCGGGCGCTCTACTACGCCGAGGAGAACTACCGGCGGATGTACGGCGACCAGTTCACGCAGCAGCTCGAAGACCAGATGGGCGTTCCGCGCCAGGTGCTCGAGTCGCTCGTCGATCAGCGCCTCATGCTCCAGCAGGCGGCGAAGCTTCATCTCACCGCCACGCCGGAGGAAGTGCAGAAGAAGATCCTTTCGCTGCCGACGCTGAACCCGAACGGGAAGTTCGTCGGAACGGACATCTACGAGCGCTACATCCACCAGATCGGCTATCAGACGGCGGCCGACTTCGAGGACGAGCTGGCTCGCGAGATCACGATCGAGAAGATGGAGAGCGCGCTCGCGAACTCCGTCGTCGTGTCGCCGAAAGCGGCCGCCGACGAGTACCGCCGCACGGCGGAGAGCGCGAAGATCCGTTACGCGCTCTACTCGGCGTCGCGCGAGATGGCGAACGTCAACGTCACGCCGGCCGAGGTCGACGCGTTCTACAAGGCGAACCAGGAGAAGTACGCGCACGGCGAGCAGCGGGAACTGAAGTACCTCGTCTCGGACATGGCGCGCATCCGCTCGCAGATCGTCGCTCCCGAGGACAAGGTGCGCGCGAAGTACGAGGCGGGGAAGAACACCGATTACTCGCATCCGGAGCAGGCGCACATCCTCCACATCCTCATCAAGGTCAACACGCCGGCGGAAGACGCGGCGGCGAAGGCGAAGGCTGACGCTCTCGTGAAGCAGCTCCGTTCCGGCGCCGACTTCGCCGCGCTCGCGAAGGCGAACTCGCAGGATCCGTCCTCGGCCGGCAACGGCGGCGACATGGGGTGGGTCGATCGCGGCGCGACGGTCGAGCCGTTCGACACGGCCGCGTTCTCGGTCCCGCTCAACACGATCAGCGATCCGATCCGCTCGAAGGAATTCGGCTACCACATCATCAAGGTGCTCGAGCGCCGGCCGGCCGGACCGCGCCCGTATGAGGAAGTCCGCGGCCAGATCGCGGCGCAGCTCTCGATGCAGTTGGCGAAGGACCAGGCGCAGGACGAGATCAACAAGGTCGCCGCGCGCATGAAGGTGAAGAAGCCGGCGACGCCGGCCGAGTTCACGTCGTACGCGAACGACAAGGTCAGCTCGAACGACACGCAGTGGTTTGCCAAGGGCGAGATGATGCCGGGCCTCGGCGCGAATCAGGCGCTCGCGACCTGGGCGTTCAGCGCGAAGCAGGGCGACATCAGCGACGTCGTCGGCACGCAGCGCGGTCCCGCGATCGCGTACGTCGCCGGCATCCGCGCAGCCGGCGTCGCGCCGCTCGAAGACATCCGCGACCGCGTGACGAATGACGCGAAGCTGGCGAAGGCGCGCGACCTCGCGCGGCAGCACCTCGCCGCCGCCATCGCGGGGGCGCCGAACGTCGACGCCGTCGCGGCGAAGGTCGGACTGACAGCCGCCGATACGACGGTGAACCGCCAGGGCTACGTCTCCGGTATCCCGGGCGACACGACCGCGCTGGTCGATGCCGCCATGACCACGCCTCCGGGCGTGGTGAAGGGACCGATCGTCGCCGGCGACGGCGCGATCGTCTTCCAGGTGATGGAGCAGAAGAAGGTCACTCCCGACGAGCTCGCGAAGACGGTGCCGGCGTTCATGGACAACATGCGGCAGCGCGATGCGCGGAATCTCCGCACCTCGCTTCTGCAGCGCCTTCGCAGGGACTCGCAGATCGACATCAACGAGCAGGTGTTCTCGCAGGGACAGGGACAGCAGAACAATCAGCAGTCGTGAGCGAGCCGTACGGACCGAAGTGGAACGAGCCCGCCATCCGGGTGTTGATGATGCCGCGCGATACGAACGCGCACGGCACCATCTTCGGCGGCGTGATTCTCAGCTACGTCGACCAGGCCGGCGCGATCGAAGCGCGCCGGCAAGGCTCGCGTCTGATGGTCACGGTCTCGATGGACAAGATCGTGTTCCACGCGCCGGTCTTCGTCGGTGACCTCGTCAGCTTCTGGACCGAAACGACGCGCATCGGAAACACCTCCATCACGGTGAAGGTCGTGGTGGAGGCGATCCGCGGCACCGACCCGAACGCCAAGGTGCTCGTGACCGAGGCGCAGGTGGTGTACGTGAACGTCGGGACGGATCGGAAGCCGGCGCCTTTGCGAAACCAGAAACCTGAAACCAGAAACTAGAACGGCACAGCTTCACTTCTGGTTTCTGGTTTCTGCTTTCTGGTTTTCTCGCGCTCCCCTCATCTTCTCGAGCCGTTCACGGATCTCACGTTCGAATCCGACGTCCTTCGGCTCGTAGAAGCGGCGTCCCGCGAGCGAGTCGGGGAGGCACTCCATCGCGACGGTCTGTTCGTCGTAGTCGTGGGCGTACTCGTAGCCGCGGCCGTAGCCGAGGTCTTTCATGAGACGCGTCGGAGCGTTGCGGATGTGGAGCGGGACGGGTGGGTTGTCGCCCTGCCGCACTTCGCGCACCGCCTCGCCGTAGCCGACGTACGCGGCGTTCGATTTCGGTGCGGCGGTGAGGTAGGCGACGAGTTGCGCGAGCGCGACGCCCGCTTCCGGCATGCCGAGGAAGTGCACGGTCTGCTGGACGGCGATCGCGAACACGAGCGCGTTCGGGTCGGCGTTGCCGATGTCTTCGCTCGCCGCGCGCACCAGCCGCCGCGCGATGTAGAGCGGATCTTCGCCCCCTTCGAGCATCCGGACGAGCCAGTAGACCGCGGCGTCGGCGTCGCCGTTCCGCAGCGACTTATGGAGTGCGGAGATGATGTTGTAGTGCTCTTCGCCGCTCTTGTCGTACATCAGGGAGCGGCGCTGGAGGATCGATTTCACCTTCGTGACGTCGATCGGGTTGTCCTCGCGCCGCGCTGTCTCGACGACGAGCTGCAGCGAGTTGAGTGCCTGCCGCGCGTCGCCCGCCGAGGTGGCGGCCATGAAGTCGAGCGCGTCGTCGGCGATCTCGATCCCGAGCTGTTTCACGGTCGGCTCTTCGATTGCCCGCCGCAGGATGGTCAGCACCTCGGCGCGCTCGAGCTGCGGGATCACGACGACTTTGCTGCGCGAGAGGAGCGCCGAGTTCACCTCGAACGACGGGTTCTCCGTCGTGGCGCCGATGAGGACGATGTCTCCCGCCTCCACGTACGGCAGAAAGGCGTCCTGCTGCGCCTTGTTGAACCGATGGATCTCGTCGATGAAGACGATCGTCTTCGATCCGCGGGCCGCACGGGCGCGGCGCGCCTCCTCCATCAGCGTCTTGATCTCCTTGATGCCGGTCGACGTCGCCGAGAAGGTCACGAATCGCGCCCGGGTCGTCCGCGCGATGATGCGTGCCAGGGTCGTCTTTCCCGATCCCGGCGGTCCCCAGAAGATCATCGACGGGATGCGGTCGTTCTCGATCGCGTTCCGCAGGAACCGCCCGGGCGCGAGGATCTCTTGGAGTCCCACGATCTCGTCGAGCGACGCCGGCCGCAGCCGCTCGGGCAGGGGAGCGTCAGCGGTGGGGCGGGGCTCGGGGAACGAGGCGTCGTCGAAGAGGGAGCCGGTCATAAGGAGTAAGAATGAAGAATGACGACTGTCGAATGAAGAATGAAGATGCGACTTCTTAATTCGTCATTCGACATTCGTCATTCTTCATTCAATTCATCGGCAAAGCAGCGAGAAATCAAGATTCCCGCCACTGATCACCACCGCGACTGGCCCCCGCGGCTTGATCTTTCCGGAGATCAGCGCGGCGAGGCCGAGGGCGCCGGTCGGCTCGATGACGAGCTTCGTCCGGTACATCGCCCACTTCGTCACGTCGAGGAGGAGGTCGTCGTCGACGCTGACGACGTCCTTCACGCGCTCGCGGATGACCGCGAAGTTGCGCTGGCCGATCGAGAGCGTTCGTGCGCCGTCGGCGATGGTGTTCGGCGGCTCGATGGTGACGATCTGGCCGGTGTGAAACGACTGCTCGCCGTCGTTGCCGGCCGCCGGTTCGACGCCGAAGACGTCGATTGCGGGGTTGATGGACGTCGCGGCGAGCGCCGTGCCGGAGAGGAGACCGCCGCCGCCGAGCGGGGTCACGATGGTGGTGACCTCCGGCCACTCGGTCGCGATCTCGAGGCCGACGGTTCCTGCGCCGGCGATGATCCGGTCGTCGTCGAACGGCGGAATGATCGAGGCGCCATTCTTCTCGGCGATCTCGTGGGCGACCGTGTCGCGCGTCGCCGCGGTGACGCCGCCCGTCACGACCGCCGCTCCGTATGCCTTGGTCGCCTCGACCTTCGATTGCACCGAGTTCTCCGGCATGACGATCGTCGCCGGCATGCCGAGGAGCTTGGCGGCGA
>DASYSN010000090.1:0-5586 GCA_036003305.1 Thermoanaerobaculia bacterium | reverse complement strand
GCAGAGGCGCGTCACGATCCGCGAGCCGTGCTGCCGGAAGGCCGATCGCGAAAGCGAAGAGGAGCGAAATCATCGCATCCGCCAGAGGAACACGCCGTCGCGCGTCGCCCAGACCTTCACGAAATGCGGAGCGGAGACGTTAACGCCGTACGCCGCGATCGCATCGGCTTTCTGCGCCTGGTTCATCGGCACGAGCGTCCGGCCGTCGAGCAGATACGCGGCCCGCATGAAGATGAACTCGTACGAGGCCGTCAGCGGCCGCGGCACGACCAGCGCCACGCGCTCGCCGTCATGCGTCCGGTCGCGCACGCCGAGGAAGAAGCGGTGGAAGCCGGGCAGCTGGCGATAGGGGAGCTCGATTCCGCGCGCGCGCAGCGGAGCGCGCGGGATGCCGAATACGCGCCAGTAGAACGGCTGAAAGGCGCCGGCGGCGAGGAACAGAAACACCGCGCCGGCAATCACCGGCCTCCAGCCGCGCACCATCTTCGTATGATAGTTTGCCGGCATGCCTCTCACCCGCGAACAGATCGTCAAACGCGCCGCGCAGGAGCTCCGCGACGGCTACTACGTCAACCTCGGCATCGGCATGCCGACGCTCGTCGCGAACTGCATCCCGCCCGGCATGGAGGTCATCCTCCAGAGCGAAAACGGCATCCTCGGCCTCGGCCCGTTTCCGACGGATGACGAAGTCGACGCGGATCTGATCAACGCCGGCAAGCAGACCGTTACGGTGCTGCCGGGGGCCGCGTTCTTCTCCAGCGCCGACTCGTTCTCGATGATCCGCGGCGGCAAGATCGACCTCTCCATCCTCGGCGCCATGCAGGTCTCCGAGAAAGGCGACATCGCGAACTGGATGGTGCCCGGCGCGATGGTGAAGGGAATGGGCGGCGCCATGGACCTCGTCGCCGGCGCGAAACGGCTCATCGTCACGATGGAGCACGTCACGAAAAAGGGCGAGAAGAAGATCCTCAACAAATGCGGCCTGCCGCTCACCGGCGTCGCCTGCGTGAACCGCATCATCACCGACTACTGCGTCCTTGACGTCACCCCCGACGGCCTCGAGCTCATCGAAGTCGCCCCCGGCGTCACCGCAGAGCAGGTGCAGGAGATGACGGAACCGCGCCTGATCGTAAAGGGAACGCCGAAGACGGTCTCCGTTTAGTCTCGGAATCGGTGCCCCATCCCGCCTTCGCTCCGAGGCGAACAGCCCCTCATCCGCCTTCGGCACCTTCTCCCCGCTATCGCGGGGCGAAGGGTACTCGATTGAAGGATCTCGCGAGACCTATGAACCGAGCGCCCTTCTCCCCGGTGACGGCGCGAAGGGTACTCGGTTGAAGGATCTCGCCAGACCTCTCAATCGAGCGTCCTTCTCCCCCGGTGACGGGGGAGAAGGTGCCGAAGGCGGATGAGGGGGCTGGTCACTTCGCAGCCCTATGGAGCACCGCGTCGATTTCGCGGATCTCGCGGACCGTCTCCTCCGACGGCCGCCACGCCAGTTCGTCGATGAGGAGACCGCGCTCATCGAGGAGCGGGCCGACACGCTTAGACGCTTCCATGTTGATGTGAAGCGCCTGCGCCGAGGAGTGGGCGCGGGATGGGGTGCGGATGCTCACGACGATGATCGCCGCGAGCGAGATCGCCATGACGATCGCGAAGGCGCGTGCATTGAGTATCGAGGCGACGAGCGCGACTGCGGCGACGATCAGCAACGCGACGAATGCCTGCTTCGCGAGAAGCGCGTTCGTGATCGGCGAGTGGAGGTCGATCGAGCCGAGACGTTGCCACGTAACCGATGACGTGACGGCGTGCACCAGATCCGCGCCGGTGACGAAGCGCGCGAGCGAGATCGTGTGCGCCTCGGCGGCGGCCATCAGTCCGACCGACCAGAGCGAGCAGGCGATCATCAACGCGTAGGCCGTTCGCGCCGAGACGGCGGTGGCGAAGTAGGCGAGGCCGATCGCGATCGGCAGCGCGAGGTCGACGAATCGGCGCGGGCCGAACGACATGCCGCCCCACCAGTAACGGTCGAACGTCCCGTTCGCGATCCATTCGCCGGCGAACATGAGGAGCGAGGCGACGGCGATCATCGACCGCTCCGCTTCGAACGACCGGGCGGCCGAGATCCAGCCGAGGAGCGCGAGGAAGACGACCGGCGACCAGACGAACAGGCCGTGGTAACTGGAGAAGAGCACCGGCAGCAACGCGATGTTGCGGAACGGCATCCACGTCGTCCCGGCAAGCGTCGCGCCGCGCGTGATCGGCCCGAGCGGCGTGCCGTAGATCGCAATCCACGCGGTCGCCTGGCAGGCGATGGCAATCGCCCCGCCGCCGATCGCCGCAAGCCACCATTCGAGCCGGCGCCGCTGCTGCCAAGCGACGTACAGCACCGCGGGAATGATCATGAAGTGCTGCAGCCGCACGATGATCGCAAGCCCGGTCGCGAGTCCCACCCCGACACCGCTGTCGCTGCGGAACAACGCCACGAACACGAGCGCGATCGTCAAAGCGCCCGCCATGTGCGTTCCGAGCGGAAACACGAACGCGTACCAGAAGAAGGGAGTGCCGGCGATCGTAGCGACGATCGGGATCGCCGCCTTTTTCCTGATGAACGACCACGCGATCACCATCGTCCAGGCCGCGAATGCGACGTTCGTCATCGCCAGCACCACGCCGTAGATCCCGCTGAAACCGTCGCGCGGTCCGGGGAAGATCCGCGCGATCAGATAGCTCGGCGCTGACAGAATCGATGTCCCGATCCACCAGTGATTTGCCAGCGCGCCGGCCGGCGTCACCTCCGAGAACATCGTGACGCCGTTGCGCACCAGTCCCGCCGACGCCCATTCGTTGAAGAACGCGAAGTCGCCGTCGATCACCGCCGAGCGGAGGTACGAGAAGACCGCGACCGAATCCGGGCGGATGTACCCCGGCGCCAGGAACAGAAACGCCAGAACGGCAAACGCCGCGACGATCGCAAACCGCGCGCTCCGTTCCGGCACGTTGCGATTCTGACACAGCGGCCTCTTGGCGCCGGCCGCGATTTGTACTATATTACTAGTACAAGAGTATGCCGTTCCCAATCTCCATCGACGCACGCGACCCAATGCCGCTCTACGCGCAACTCGAGAGCGGCGTCCGCGTCGCCATCGCCGCCGGACGCCTCAAACCCGGCGATCAGCTCCCGACCGTTCGGCAGCTCGCCGTCGAGCTGCGCGTCAACGCGAACACGGTGGCGAAGGTCTACCTGGCGCTGGAGCGCGAGGGAGTCGTCGTCACGAAACGCGGCGTCGGAACCTTCATCGCCGAGGCGCAGGTGCCGCGGGCGCATGAAAAACATCGGGAGCGGCAGCTCGGAACCATCGCCGATCGATACCTGACCGAAGCGACAGCGCTCGGTTTCACGCCTCGCGAGGTCGTCCGATTCCTCGCGCAGCGCATCAAAGAAGGAGAGTAGCCATGCTTGTCCCCAACACCAAGGACGTCGGTCCCCGCATCAACATCCGGTTCAACGTCATCGCCGCGATCATCCTCGTGATCACGGTACTCGGCGGAATCGGCATCCTCGTCAAGACGGGCAACCCTGTCGCGTTTCTCGCCTGGCTCATCGCCGGAATCCTCCTCTCGTTCTCGCCGAAAGTGGCGCAGCAGTGGGAGAAGGGCGTCATCCTCCGCCTCGGCAAGTTCGTCGGCCTCCGCGGCCCCGGCCTCTTCTGGATCGTGCCGCTGCTCGACCGCGTCTCGGTGTACATCGACCAGCGCGTGATCACCACTTCGTTCGCCGCCGAGCAGACGCTCACCTCGGACACGGTGCCCGTGAACGTCGACGCGGTCCTCTTCTGGATGGTGTACGACGCCGAGAAGGCCGCGCTCGAGGTGCAGGTCTATACCGACGCGGTGAGCTGGGCCGCGCAGACCGCGCTCCGCGACATCATCGGCCGCACCGCGCTCACGCAGCTCCTCCGCGGCCGCGAGGAGATCGAGACGCAGCTCCAGAAACTCATCGACGAGCGCTGCAATCCGTGGGGCGTGACCGTGCAGTCAGTCGAGATGCGCGACGTCATCATCCCCGACGCCCTGCAGGACGCCATGTCCCGCGAAGCGCAGGCCTCCCGCGAGAAGCAGGCGCGTGTGATCCTCGGCGAAGCCGAAGTCGAGATCGCGAAGCTCTTCAAAGTCGCGTCGGAGTCGTACGCCGGCAACCCCACCGCCCTGCATCTCCGCGCCATGAACATGCTCTACGAAGGCCTCAAGGAGAAAGGCGCCCTCATGCTCGTCCCCAGCAGCGCCGTCGAGTCGATGGGCATGGGTGGCCTCCTCGGCGCCGCCGCCCTGCAACAGCAGCAACTAACGTCGGTTACGCCACCGACAGCAGCCACGTAGCGGCGGTTCTGTGTGGGAGCCGGCGCTCTCGCCGGCTCAGCGCCGCGCCGGCGAGGGCGCCGGCGCCACACAGAAACCGAGTCAGAAGCGGATCGCGAGGAGCGTGACGTCGTCTTCGAACGCGGCGTCATGCTCCCGCGCGTTGGCGAGGACGCCGTTCACGATCGAGCGTGCGTCTCCTGTCGAAGCCGCGAGCGCCACAGCGATGCGATCGGACCCGAACTCCAAGCCGTCACGAACCGACGCCTCGGACAACCCATCGCTGAACAGCAGCAACGACTCGCCACGAGACAGCCGCCGCTGCACCGAACACCACCGCGACGCCGGCAGCAGTCCGGCGACCGGACCGGTCGAGTCGATCGGCTCGATCGATCCGTCGCGGCGCGCGATCAGCGGCGACGGATGACCCGCATTCGCCATCGTCAGCAGCCCGTCGTCGCGTAGATTTCCGATGACGACCGTGGCAAAGCGACGGCTGTCCAGCAGCGGACGAAGGAACGTGTGCAGCCGCATCATCGTCGTCGACGGATCGCAACGCGCCGTCGCGCACGACACGATGCGGTGCTCCAGCTCCTCCTGGATCATCGCCATCACGATCGCCGCCGGCAGCCCCTTGCCCGACACGTCGCCGAGCGTGAACCACAGCAGATCGTGCTCGCGGTGTGTGAAGTAAAAGTCACCCGTGAACGTGCGGGCGGCCCGCGAAAACGCGAACACATCGGATGCCGGATACCGGATGCCGGATGCCGGAAAACTCACGCCGCGAACGGCTGACATCTCTTGCATGGCCTGAATCCCCTCTCAATCGCTTCGTCGATACCGTGAAAAGGGATGATGTTCTCCTCCCGGATGCGCCGCGCGTCCTTGCACGTCGGGCAGCAGACGATGTGCGTCGTCTTCGAGCCGATCAGCCGCACGTGTTCTTTCGCCAGCTCCTCGAGCCGCTCGACGTCGACGCCCTCGCGCTCCAGCATCTCCCGCTTCAACTTGCTGCCGAACGCGTACTTGCCGACGCCGCCCGACGCGGGCACGACGCGATGGCACGGCACGACGAACGGCACGATGTTTCGGGCTACATAGTTCGCCACCGCCCGCACCGCCTTCGGTTTTCCGACCTGCTCCGCGAGCCACGAATACGACCGTACTTCGCCCCTCGGGATCCGCGACATCGAAGCGAGCACTTTCGCCTCCAGGTCGTTCGCATCGTCG